>NZ_JBLVXX010000075.1:9656-9925 GCF_048283985.1 Enterobacter cloacae complex sp. 6730903
TCCTCATTATATAAAATAGACTATTGTTCATATTCAATTGTTTTTGTTGCTATGTACATATTTTCTCTTTGAATACTGATTGACCATAAAAACAACTATTATTACGCAGGGGTTCCCCCACTAACCGAAGTTGACAAGTGCTAATTGAGTGAAAAATTCTTTGTAATCATGATCATTAACTAAAAATGTGTGATTTATCTCCGAATTTAGCAATGAAATTAACCTTATAACCACAGTTATACACCTGTCTCTTATACACATCTGACGCT
>NZ_JBLVXX010000076.1:0-9560 GCF_048283985.1 Enterobacter cloacae complex sp. 6730903
GCATAAATACATGCTCAACAATTGGTGTAAAGCATCAACAGTTGTTCTGGAGTAAACATTTTTTGATTAAACATTAAATAAATTCAGTGTACCAGAATTATTTTTGAATGGGAAAGGTAAAAAATTAATGACAAAATCCCACTCATGTTCTTGCATTTCTTATCGTGGGGATGATAATAAAATCCAATATATCAATAATGTTTCATTCAACTACAAAGGTAGTAGCTAGAGACATAAAAAATCGGTAATGTATATGCTTCCGATTATGCTTACGGAAAAAGACCAGGTAAATTGAATGCAGATAAAGATAATAAAGCGTATCTTGCTTACAACTACATACCCAACAGAGAGAACAGGTTTTTCTTTTTTCATAATGAAATGACTATATTTTATATCTTCGAAAAACATGGGCCACTTTATGTGAATTCCGGAGTATGTACTCAAAAAAAAAATGCATTGCCGTGGGTATTATACATCAGGCCCTGAAATTGGCCGCCTCAGAATAGAAACAAATTACATTGACATACAAGGTAATTATATTGAGGAGGGTAAGCGCATTTCATATGATTCAAACGGGGAGGTAACGCTAATTGAAATTAAAAACAGAGGCCATAAAAAATATGAAATGATCTTTGACAGATATCCCGAGAGAGCCAAACATTTTTCCCTTTTAGCTAATGCTTAGAAATTTTGAATCATGAGTGTGTGAATGCGGTATTCCCTTAAACATCTTCCTGAATGTTATCCACGACCAGTTCCGCCAAAAACATCCCGTTGGTTTGCTGTCCTGGCGGCAATGCTGGTCATCAGTGTGATCCTCATGCGGATATTCGGGCGATACATCGATAACAACCACTTCTGGTTGGTCGCTATTGGTACGCCCGTTGTTGTTTGGATTATAAGTTTCGGTTTTCGTATGTGGCACTGGTCATTACAGGACAGTAAAGCGAATAGTTTTGACCGGCATCGGGAACGCTGGATCTTAAGTGAGACCCGTAAAGCACGCCGCGCGCTTCAGATACTGAATATGACATTTATAACTGCCCATAAGGAAGACAAACAGGGTTCTGTCGCTGTTGAGATACTCAAGAATCACAGCATTATTATTTCTCAGTCGGACTGGAAAGGCGAAAAAGGCAAGAGGCTAAGCCGTATTACGACAGAGCCGGGAGAGACTCCTGAGCTGGTTGTCACACGTCTGTTTTCTGAACTCATTGCGGATCTGCCAGTTGGTCAGTTCCCGGAAAATGCCTCACTGGCTGTTATCCTTGATAACTCGTCATCTTTGTCATTCCCTGCGATTCAGGAGATTTGGCAGGAATCCTGGAAGGAAAGTGGAATAACCTGCGCGGTTGAGTATGTGGACAGCAATGGGCCGGGAGTCGTTAGCCACTGGCTGGATTACCGCATTAAAGATGAAACGATGTTATTGATCGTTGGCCTCCAGATTAACCCGGTTGACTCAAACAATACCGCAGAAGCCGCTGTTGCACTGCTTCTCGGCAACCGCCTGACACAGGAGGCACTCGAACCTCTCGCGCTGCTGCACCGGCCAGATGCTTCCTCTCCTGGTGAACTGAGCGAGGGGATGAACATGTCCGCCTGGAACGTCCCGCTCAAAGGACATATCGTTAAAAATTTATGGCTTGCCGGACTGACGGATGAGCAGCACGCAGAAGTGATCACATGTCAGAATGCACATCCTGCGCAGTCTGTAGCGGACGACTCCGTCATTTCACTCGACAGGTCTATGGGACGTGCCGGTGCCGCAGCCCCCTGGCTTGCTATCGCTGCCGCCACTGAAATCGCCCAACAAACACAGTCACCACAGATGATTATTTGTGGCGATACCACAAAGAATGTGCTGTGGAGCACGCTCATTACCCCGATTGCTTCCCGACAGGAGATGGATCCGTGAAGCTACCTTTTTCTATTGCACCAAAGACTACGGAAGGCCGCTATCTTGCTGTCGCATTGCTTTTCTTTTTGTTGTTAGCCGTTATGACGTTGATGATCTGGAAGCATCCGGATATAGCCGGGATTCAAGACGGTAGTCAGCAGCAAATCTACTGGCTTATCGCTGGCGGAAGTATTTCAGGCTGCACCCTTATCCTATCCATGTTGCTCCTGGCGGCAGTTCGTAATGCCGGTAAGCAGGAGTTTAATGCGCTTGTCGACGATACCAGTGGTGATGATGAAAAAAGGAAGCGGGAAAATGATAACGCCCCTGTTCACCCTGCGGTGGTCATGTGTGACAGGATTCGGGCGCATCTCCGCTCCCGTATTAGTTTTTACTGGCGTAGCAAAACACGTCTGCTGTTAATCACCGGCGATGAAGCCGCGATTGAGCAACTGCTACCCGGCCTGCAAAAGCAGCAGTGGCTTGAAGGCAACCGCACCGTGCTGATTTACGGCGGCAGCCTGGCATCGGAGCCTGACCGCGAAAAATACACAGCGCTGCGTAAACTACGCCGCGGGCGCCCGCTGGACGGGATTATCCGTGTACTGCCCGAGTCGCTTAAGCTGACCCCACATATCAGCGACAGCGATTTACGCGGCCTGGAAAAAATCAGCGAACTGCTGCGTTATTCCGCTCCGGTCTGGCTGTGGCAACTGTGCAGCAGTCACTGGTCGCAGGGTACGCGTCCTGAGCAGGCGGTAGGTGCAAGCTTTCCACCACGCGCAAAAGAAGACGATGTAATCCGCCAGCTGGAACTGATGCTGCCAGCCCTGCGGGCGCAGGGGATGAGTCAGGTCGCGGAAAACAGCAGCCACGACTTCCTGCTGCGCCTGAGCCATCACCTGAACGACGGTGCTATTGCCCGCTGGGCTCAGCAGTTGCAGCCATGGCTCTTTGTTTCTCAGCAGCGCGTCCCGCTGCGTGGTCTGATGTTCAGCCTGTCGGAGAAGAAACCTGCCGGAATGTCAGCGGGAACAGCCGACGCTGAGAATTATGGATCGCAGCGTCATGCCCTGACTCTGCCAGCAACCTGGCAGAGTATTGTCGACGACTGCATCCGCGTACGTGGCCGTCGTGTCGGTATGCCGTGGGAACGAGCGCTGGCCTGGGTACTGATGGCCATCATCAGTGTCTGGGGGATAGGGACGCTGCTGTCGTTTGCGGTCAACCGGTCACAAATCATTTCTGTTGCACAGCAGGCTCATGCTCTGGTGGAGCACCCTTCTGTATCTGATTACCAACTGACGGCCCTGCATGCTCTGCGTAATGATGCCGGTCGTCTGCTGCACCATATTCAGGACGGCGCGCCATGGTATCAGCGCTTTGGTCTGGACCATGATCAGCAGTTGCTTGACGCAATGCTGCCCTGGTACGGGGTGGCGAACAACCGTCTGATACGTGATCCGGCAAATGAAGCGCTTAAGCAGAAGCTCATTGCGCTGGTCAATTCGGCACCCAACAGCGACCAGCGGACACAGATGGCGAAACCGGGTTATGACCAGCTGAAAGCCTGGCTGATGATGTCCCGGCCGGATAAAGCTGATGGTGCATTCTACGCGCAAACCATGAAAACCGTGCAGCCGACGCGTTTAGGCATCTCAGCTGGCCTGTGGCAAAGCCTGTCACCGGATTTGTGGGCTTTCTACATCACCGAACTGCCAGCGCAGCCACAGTGGAAAACCACGCCGGATGAGCAACTGGTCAGCCAGAGCCGCCAGGTGCTGTTGCAGCAAATTGGACGGCGCAACGCGGAAAGTACGCTGTACGAGAACATGCTCAAATCCGTGCGTCGTAACTTCGCCGATGTGTCTCTGGAGGACATGACCGGCGGTACCGATGCCCGTCGCCTGTTTACCACCGATGAGGTGGTGCCGGGCATGTTCACCCGTCAGGCCTGGGAGGGAGGTATTCAGCAGGCCATTGAGAAAGCGGCGAACTCCCGCCGCGATGAAATTGACTGGGTGCTGAGCGACAGCCGGAAAGCCGTCTCCTCAGACCTGTCGCCGGAAGCACTGAAAGCACGTCTGACGGAACGCTACTTCACCGACTTTGCCGGTAGCTGGCTGAGCTTCCTCAACAGCCTGCAACTTAATCCGGCAAACAATATTGCAGATGTCACCGACCAGCTGACGCTGATGAGTGATGTTCGCCAGTCACCGCTGATTGCCCTGATGAACACCCTCGCCTGGCAGGGACAGACCGGCCAGAAGAGTGAAGACCTGTCGGACTCCATCATCAAATCGGCTAAAGACCTGGTAGGCGGGAAGGACAAACCGGTAATTGACCAGTCAGCCTCAGGCCCGCAGGGCCCACTGGATGAAACCTTTGGACCGTTGCTGGCACTTATGGGTAAAAACAAAGGCAGCAACGTTATGTCGGCTGACAACTCACTGAGCCTGCAAACGTATCTTACCCGTATCACCCGTGTGCGTCTGCGTCTGCAACAGGTCGCCAGCGCCTCTGACCCTCAGGAAATGATGCAGAGCCTGGCGCAGACCGTGTTCCAGGGCAAAAGCGTGGACCTGATCGACACCCAGCAGTACGGCAGCCTGATTGCTGCAAGCCTGGGCGAAGAGTGGAGTGGTTTTGGCAGCACCATGTTTGTGCAGCCACTGACCCAGGCCTGGGAAACTGTGCTTCAGCCATCGGCAGCGAGCCTGAATGACAAATGGAGTCGCTCCGTGGTGGCGAACTGGCATACGGCATTTGACGGACGCTTCCCATTCGCGATCAGCAAGAGTGATTCCTCTCTGCCAATGCTGGCTGAGTTTGTGCGTAAGGATAGCGGACGCATTGAGCGCTTCCTGACCACGGAACTCGGCGGTGTGCTGCATAAGGAGGGCAGCCAGTGGGTGCCGGATAAGGTTAATAGCCAGGGGCTGAGCTTTAATCCAGCCTTCCTGCGGGCGATTAATCAGCTCAGCCAGCTATCGGATATCTTATTTACCGACGGCAGTCAGGGCATCAGTTTTGAGCTACAGGCGCGTCCGGTACCGCAGGTGGTAGAAACGCAACTGACTATTGATGGACAAAAGCTGCACTACTTCAACCAGATGGCAGACTGGCAGAGCTTCCGTTGGCCTGGTGACACCTACAAGCCCGGAACCATGCTGACATGGACCACCGTCAATGCGGGCGCACGTCTGTTTGGTGATTACAGCGGAACCTGGGGCTTTATTCGTTGGCTGGATGAAAGTAAGAGAGAGCAGCTAGACCGCAGTCAGTGGATGATGAGTTTTACCGCCCCGGATGGTCGGACCCTACAGTGGGTACTGCGTTCACAACTGGGCAGTGGGCCGCTGGCGTTACTGGCACTGCGGGGTTTTACGCTGCCAGATCAAATATTCAGCGTCGACAGCGCGGCTATGGCGCAGGCGCTGATGACCAACACAGAAAACAGTGACATGGACGGAGTCGAATAATGGACGCTTTGCTGAATCTGGTTGTTGCCTGCCAGGCGGATGAAACCTTGTTGCGACAGCAGGCGCAGTCACGTATGGAAAGCTGGCAGCGCTGGCTTACCCCTATCAGTGAGATCAATCCTACAGGAGAAGACCCGGGTTATGACGATGATTTCCAGCGTATCCGGGAGGAGGTCAATAAACTTTCCGGCATTGATACCGGGCTGATTTGCCAGCTGGCTGAAAAGGTGCTGACCACAGAGGCCAAAGATGTCCGGGTTGCTACTTACTATTGTTGGGCGCGCTTGCACCAGGACGGTGAAACCGGGTTTGCTGAAGGGCTTGAGTTACTGGCGGGATTACTAACCCAGTATGGAACACAGCTCCATCCACAGCGCGAGCGAAGCCGTAAACCAGCGCTGGAGTGGCTCGCAGGCTCTCGTCTACTTGATAGCCTGTTACTCTGGCCAGAAGTGGTACGCGACGATGCCCAGCGTACGACCGGTGCGTTGCTGCTCATCCGAGACAGTCTTGAAACTGAGCCTGAAGCGTCACGTCCAGATCTGAGTGCCCTGTACAGCGCGCTGGGATCCCGCCTGATGAAAGCCGGTGGCGTGGATGTGGTAATACCCCAGAACGCCAGCAGTCAGACACGCCCGCAGTCGGCATCTCACACGGCAGAACAGGACGCGCCAGTGCTGAGCCGCATCACGTCCGGTCAGGATTTGCTGGCTCAGGCCCGAACCCTGACGGGATATTTGCTTGAGCAACCGGATGGCTGGCTTGCCGCACACCGGCTGATGAAAAGTCTGCGTCACGACACGCTAAGAGCAATCCCGGCACCGGATGCCGAAGGGAAAACGCGCATAGAACCGCCGCGGGCTGACCAGCGGGCAATGCTCAAACGGCTGTATTTGCAACAGAGCTGGCTGGAGATACTGGAGCAAGCGGACAGCACTTTCTCGCGTGGCGCCAATCATCTCTGGCTGGATTTGCAGTGGTATATCCATCAGGCCCTGATTAAATCAGGCCAGGATGTGCTGGCCGATATCATTACCGCTGACCTGAAAGGGCTGCTGCGGCGCCTTCCCGGACTTGAAACGCTGGCCTTCAATGACGGCACACCCTTTGCTGATGAGGTCACGCTGAACTGGATAAACCAGAGCGTGCAGGACGAGATGTCCAACTGGCGGGATGAGCCTGTCAATGCCTTGAGTGAAACTGGCAACGATATTCTGGCCCTTGAACCGGAAGCACTGGAGAAAGCTGACACGGATGGTCTGGATGCCACACTCCACTGGCTGCAAACGCGCCCGGGCACCGACACCACAAAAGACAAATGGTTGGTGCGTCTGCTGATGGCACGTGTGGCGGAGCAGAAGGGTAAGAATGAACTGGCGCTGCATCTGCTGGGTGAACTTGACGGTGCAGCACAGGCCATCACCCTCACTCAGTGGACACCGGCGCTGTTGTTTGAAGTGAAATCGCGCCGTCTCAGGCTGCTGCGCATGAAAGCCGCCCGCAGTGAAACCGATAAGTCACGGCTTCAGCCAGAGATGGACCAGCTTCTGGCGGGCCTGATTGCGCTTGACCCGGCAGGCAGTGCGGTGCTTTGCGGGTAACCAGGACTGAATTCAGCGAAAAGGAAAAACGTATGCCAGCAAAAGGCTTTTATCTGGTGCAGGGCGACAAAACGACCTGCGGCGGAAGAATTATCACGGGCGCAGAAGATCACACTCTGTTTGGTAAACCGGTTGCCCGGGAACAGGACAGCGTGACCTGCGGTAAATTTCCGGGGATTTACAAGGTAGCCGGTGGCATCGACAACGATATCATTCATGGCAGGCGAATGGCCGGCACTCTCGACAGCTACAGTTCATGTCCCTGTAAGGCAAAGTTTATTCCCTCGATGTGGGATGATACGTACGAAAAGAGTTCAGCCGGAGCAATTTCAGCAGCAGAAGAATCTGGAAAGACATCTCTGGCGAATGCGGTTTCTCAGGCGTTTCTGGCTGGCTCACAGACTGATACAATGTTAGCGCCGGGATATCCTGTGTTAATCAACACTCATACCGTACCGGATGACAACGTTCGAGGGATGCTCAGAGCTAACAGACATGATTTCCTCTTACTGACGCTGGAGGAATGTCAACGGATTATTGACGGCTGGGATTTTGTAAAAAAAACATGGAAAGATGCCGTGACAAATCCCGTTGGTAATACTGTCAAAACATATGCAACGAATATCGATGATGCAGCCAGTGCTTCAGCGATGGTTTACAAACTGGGAAGCATCGGTATAACCGCAACGGTGTTTATTAACCACAAAGGAACACGCCTGATAAAAATTAGTGGTTATGCCGCAATCAGGAAAACGCTCAATGCCCCTGTCTTTGCAGAGATGAACCCCAAAATCATCGAGGCTGGAATAGGGAAATTTGGATTAAAGAAATCCATCATTCAAGGTGCGATTCTCGGTTTTATATATGTTTCGGTTATAGATACAATTGATTTTATATTGAATGATGAAACAACACTCGCAAAGTTCCTGGGCACGCTTGCTACCGATATCGTCAAAGTAGGAATTACTTCAGCAGCGCTTTATGCTGTTGGATTATATACAATGTCTGCGTATATAGTCCTGAATATCGCTGTTGTTCTTGTTTTTGGAGCTGGTTTAGCTTGGGTGTTAAACACTCTGGACAGGAAATATCATATTACGGATAGTCTGGTTGAGTTCATGGCACCTTACATCGAATCTGCACAGCAAGAGTTTGTTGAAAGATCCAGGGGGATCTCAAATGATTTACTTGATTTGGGAGCCATGTATATAGATGGAAAGCTCAGAGAAGGGCGGCAAGTAATAGAATCCGAAATAAAGCAATATATTAAAAAATTTATTGGCGATCTGGCGCCGCAGGTAATTAACTTATGAGTGCGAAACGCAGGTTTTTTGGAAATATTATTATTTGGTGTGTTTCATCATTAGGTTTCCTGTGGTTTGCAAATGATGCATTTAGTGAGCTATTTGAATTTGGAAATGATATAGTGTTTTCACCGATTGTTTCCGCTCTGCTAATGATTCCGATAATTCTTCTTTTCCCATGCATATACTGGTATTTGGCAATGAGGCACGGAGAAGAGCAGGCAATTATCAAATGCAAAAAAACAAACAGGGTATTTATAGGTCTGGTTGGTGTTTTTATCATAAGTTCTGTCATCTTTTCCTTTGCGTATACTTCGATTCTTGAGAGTAAAGGCTATGTGAAGTGCGTCGGCCGCCCTGATGGATGGATGCCGGGAATGGCCACCGAATACGTACTCCCACCATCAGTATGTGGAGGAAGTAGGCTCGCCGGAAAAGGATCGAGCAGTTATGCTCCCACTACATTCAGCCAGTCACAGGACGTTGAGAATGATTAAGTATCTGTTGCTTTTTTTTGCGCCTGTAGCTTCATTTTTACTGGTCAGGCATCACAGATAATATTAATAAACTATTTTTCATACATGCAGGTAAGAGCATCTCTATCGGTTTTGCTCTTTTCCATAAACAGGGTGAATATGGCCACAGTTTGACTGCGATTAATATCCTTGACGCGCTCGAGCAAACACCTAATGTGCTACTACCGCACTCAAAGGAAAAGCATTGGTGCTGGAATATAGATAATCCAGATAAGATTGGAGAATGATCATGAAAAAGAAATTAATTCTGGGGTGCATTATATTATTTTCGGGATTGTTGGTGCTAGTTGTTCATGTCTTCCCGATACGACCTTTCGTTACGATTACAAATAATACTAACAAACCTCTTTTTATATATGCTGGTGAGAGTATCTATGACGTCGACCCCGAACCTGAAGAAGTTGAGCGAATTGTAAGGTCAAAACCTAAAATCATAGCTCCAGGCGAGAAAAGTGAATTTACTGCTTCATTTATATCTCTGATTAGAAGAGACGCAGTAATCGATATTGGTTGGAGGATCGGTGGCCAATACGAATATAATTCAGTTGGTGGTGGAGGCCGGAATTTCATTCTTTCCTCAACAGCAGGTGCGTGTTCTGTGTCGATTAAAATAAACGATGGGTTTAATAATGATATTCTAGAGAAAGCTCCCGGTGATTTATGTTTTAAAAAAATAAAAGCATTCAACTATAAATATTGATCCATAGCCTGTTTTCTAGGAAATGTCTGTTTAAAGT
>NZ_JBLVXX010000077.1:0-9383 GCF_048283985.1 Enterobacter cloacae complex sp. 6730903
GTATCAAAATCCTCGGGCGGTTGGTGGACATGTCACCTGTCGGGCAGCCAGAAATCTGGCAGGTAAACCAGACGGCATCAGCCTATAACACCGCGGTGCTAGAGCATAACGCGGCGCTACGTAATGATCCGGCCAACCTTACAAAATCAGGGCGTCTTAAGCGCGGGCTGCGCGTCAACGACTCGATGGACATCAAAAAGCCTGAGGGTTATGTCGGTGGTCGGTTCAAGAACAACTGGTATGTGGGTTTCGACAGCCAGCCCACTCAGTCAAACGATACACCAGATGCTTCCGGCCAGGGCTCAAATTCCCGTGGTATGGCGGTGCTTGAGGTATTCAGAGTGGGCCAGGTCAGCTCGATTTACTTCACCAATAACCTGCCATATGCGGCAGCGCTGGAAAACGGTCATTCCACCCAGGCGCCGGGCGGGATGGTGGGCATTACAGCTATCGACGCGGCGCAGCTGTTCCGTGAGGCAATGAGCGAGGTGCGCAATGGCCGGTGATCAGTCAATGCGTATCGCTGGCCTGCTGGAAGGTCGCGTCGCGGTTATCTGCTCCTCGCTCGGGCTGCCGGTGGCCTGGCCGAACATCGCGTTTACTCCACCGGATAATGCGCCGTACGGGCGTGTTTACGTTCTTCCGGCGCAAACCGTGGGGCAGGATCTGGAAGGTCAGTTGCGTACATATCAGGGCATTCTCCAGCTCAACATCATCGCGCCGGCAGGCGGCGGGGTGACGCTGGCAAGGGGGCTGGCAAAGTCTGTCGCAGATGCTTTTCCCGAAGGGATTCCGCTGGTGGATGGTGACCTGACTGTTTATATCAATGGGCCGCCGCAGGTGAGACAACCCATCCAGGACCGGCCAACCTCGGCGCCAAACGGGTCCAGTGGCTCCATAACCTACACCATTCCCGTCAGCATGCAGTACCGCTCTGACTACTGACCCGCCAGATGGCGGGTTTTTTATTAGCTAAATTCAGGAGAGTGCTATGGCATTCGCAATCCCTAACGGCTCGCGTGTGAACGTGGCCAAGGCCTATCAGGCTCCCATCACCTTTACCGCTGCCTCTAACGCTACTGAATGCGAACTGACTGTTGCATCTGCCGCTGGCATCCTGGCGGGCGATGTTGTGCAGGTGAGTTCCGGCTGGTTAAAGCTCGATAACATGGTGCTGCGCGTCAAATCGGTGACCAGTAATAAAATCGTGCTGGAAGCATTCGATACTACCGACACCACCAAATTCCCGGCAGGCACTGGCGCGGGCACGTTGCGCAAAATCGACTCATGGATCACCATGCCTCAGGTGATGACGCTATCAACTGAAGGTGGTGACCAGCAGACCATCAACGTGCAGTTCCTCGAAGATGACAAAGCGCGAACTATCCCAACGTTCAAAAACGCGGTGGTTCAGGTTTACACCTTTGCACATGACCCTCAACTGGCGATCTACAAACGCCTCATTGACCTGGATGACTCCAGCGACACCACGGCGGTCTGGTTCCACAACCCACGCGGCAAAGCCGATCGTTTCTACTCAGCCAAAGTATCGTTCCAGCGCGTGCCGCGCACGGAAATCAACGCCGTGGAGAGTAACGAGGCGCGCATGAACTTCGAATCGGACATGCAGATTTACCCGATCGCCGATTCATCCGTGACGCCGTTGGCGTTCCTGACCGACCTGCCGGCCACCAAGTCCGTTGCCACAGGCGCAGCGCTGGATCTGGCAGTGGTAATGAAGGGCGGCTCAGCACCTTACACCTACGTTTGGAAGAAAGGCAGCACCGCTATTCCGAGCAAAACCGCATCGACGTTCAACATTTCGTCTGTCGCATCCGGTGATGCTGGCGTTTACACCTGTGAAGTCACCGACGCCGCGGGCAAAACCATCACCTCGGCTGCGTGTACTGTCACGGTCAGCTAACCAATCAGGCCCGGTAAGCCGGGCTTTTTTTTGCGCATCGCACGCGCACATCGAAGAAAGTCTTTCAGCTGTGAGCCTGGGCAAACCGATTACTTTCGGCGGCTTTGCTGTGCGACAGGCTCACGTCTAAAAGGAAATGGCACATGAAATATTTATCGCTTCAGCAGGCGATGCTTGGCATGCGTGTAACCATGACAGACGATGGTTTCATTCTGAAAAGCCCGGCAGGCAGCGCTCATTACGATCTAAAGGGTCGCCGCCGCACAGTTAAAGGTAATGCGGAATTTTTACCGATGCATTTGCGGATGAAAGACAAGCGCAAGCCTGATCTCAGTCGTGTTGTTTTTGAAAAAGACTGCACGACTTTTTATGGGGCCGATGGGAATGCGCGAGTACGCATAGGTAACTTTGGTAATCAGCAAGAGCCAAAAGGATTTCGTATCCACGCGGATGGTCCACTAACTGTCAATCACGGTCAGGCATTCATCAACAATGCGCTCATTGAGGGCAGTGTTATGAGTGCGAATTATAACGTTAAGATAGACGTCACTGACAAAGGCAAATCGCACGAAGCTGGCATGACCATCGGTATTGAAGATGGCCAGAGCAACGTTGAGTTTATGGCTGATCGCTATACGGTGCATGAATCGGCTTCATCCATCATCGAAAACGCCGTGGTATCAGCTACGAAGGTGAAGATTAAGCTTGGCGATGAAATGACGCAGGCCGTCATTGATGCTGTACGTGAAAGCGAGCTGTTCACGGCAATACAAGTAAATATCGATGCACAAACAGCCTCACTTACCGGCCTGCAACAAGCGATGAACGATGCAGTAAACGATGCAATCCGCAACGCGCTGAAACCAGGCGGCCTACTGTACAACCGCTAAAGTTCTCCTGACGTATTCGTTTATTCAACCCGCTCCTGCGGGTTTTTCTTTTTCTAAGGAACCGAAATGACCAAATTTTCCCTGATCCCAACCCCAACTTTTTCTGTGACCGCGAGCATTCCGCGCGCTGGTACCGAAGACGGCAAGCTGACGTTCACTTTCCGCCATAAGACGCTGGAAGAGCTGCGCTCCATGGACGAGAAGCTGCAAAAGGCCGCCGAAGGTAAAAAGGATGCTATTGAGCCGCAGGCCGACTACCTCATGGAAATTGTCGAGGGGTGGGCGCTTCCCGATGAGTTCAACCGCGAAAACGTTATTGTCCTTCTGCGGAACTATCCACGCGCGTTCGACAGCATCGGTCTGGCATACACCAAAGAGCTGATGGGTATCCGCGAAAAAAACTGAGGCAGGTCGCCGCAGCGTTGTACACGCCGGGACCGACGCTCGCGGAGCTGAGCGCTTTTGGTTTGACGCCTGAGGACGTGGAGGAAGAGGTGGGGATCCTGCCCTCGGTGTGGCGGTCCTTCACCATCTTCTCTTCCCTGGCGACCCAGTGGCGAGTCGGCGCGAGCGGGGCGACCGGCCTTGATTACAACGTTCTCCCCTGGATGTTCGAGTTACACGGGGTTGAGGATGCGGCGGCCTGCATGGCTGACCTTCAAATTATGGAAAGCGAGGCTCTCAAGGTAATGCATAAGGAGACGAAATAATGACAGACCAGATCGCCTCGATTACTTTGCGGGCCGATGTTTCTGACCTGAAAACAGCCAGCAACGAACTGGATAAACTCGGCCAGGCGGCGGCCGGTGCCGTAGATAAAGCAGATGATCTGAATAGCGTGTTTCGCTCTGGCGCTGAATCTGCGAAGCAAGGCAGCGAAGGACTCAAGGAGCAGCAGAACGCGCTCAAAGGGCTGCTGGAGAATATCGACCCGGTTACCAAGGCCTTAAACCGCCTGGATGAGCAGCAAGAATCGCTGCGGAAATTCCAGGCCAAAGGTTTCCTGGATACCGATACCTTTCAGGCTTACAACAAAATCCTGGATGACACCCGCCTCAAGCTGACCGACACCGGAGAAGCCGCGGCGCGTGCTCAGGCTGAATTAGCCGCTACCCAGGCAGCAGAGAAGCAGTCCGCAGCGTTAAAGAACCTGTTGGGTTCCATCGACCCGACAATCCGCGCGTTCAACTCACTGGATGAACAGCACGCACAGCTGGTGGCTCATTTCGAGGCAGGCCGCATTAACGGCGCGCAGTTCGAGCACTTCAACACAATCCTTAACCAGACGCGTGAGCGCCTCTCTGGTGTCGCTGACGTACTACCAGAGGCGCTATCCCGGCAGGAAGCTGCTGCCCGGCGCGCAGGCATCTCAGTAGGGCAATACAGCGCTGCAATTGGTATGTTGCCCGCCCAGCTTACCGATATTGCCACGCAACTTGCGAGCGGGCAGTCTCCATTCCTGATAATGCTCCAGCAGGGCGGACAGATTAAAGATTCCTTCGGCGGATTTGGTGCCATGTTCCAGGCTCTCAGGGACGCGCTGTTCGGATTCAATTCTGATATCGAAAATGGTACTGACGAGGCTTCGGAAAGTCTGGGTGATCTTGCTGATGGGTTTAATAATACCTCAGAGGCGGCCGAAAACCTGGGAAGGGTTAGAGGGATACTTACACCGCTAAACCTGACTATCGCAGGAATTGCAGCTGCCGCCGGGATCCTGACGTACGCTTGGTATCAGGCTGCGAAAGAAGCAGAAAACCTTAACAAATCTCTTATCTTGACGGGGAACTACGCCGGAACTACTGCTGGGCAGTTAGGCCAGATGGCTAAGGCTATCGCAGAGTCTGGGTCAACGCAGGCCGAAGCCACGGATGCTCTGGCAAAGGTCGTCAATACCGGGAAGTTTCGCGTATCACAACTGGAGATGATCACTTCCACAGCATTAGCGATGGAAGAGGCCACGGGAAGATCCGTTGATGAGACGATCAAAAACTTCCAAAAGCTGTACCTTGCCCCATCCAAAGCATCGGAAGAGTTAAACTCTACGATGCATTATTTGACCTCTGCTCAATATGATTACATCTCCTCCCTGGAACGTAGAGGAGATAAAGAAGGGGCTGCTGAAGCGGCGGCGAAAGCTTACAGCCAGGCCGAGCAGAAAAGAAGCCAACAGGTTTTGGATAATCTGGGGCTTATTGAGCGTGCCGCCAAAGCAACCGGCGATGCACTGAAAAGCATGTGGGGCGAACTGCTCAATATTGGTCGGCCGGAAGCACCGGATGACATGCTTCAACGCATGCAAGCTGAATTATCCGTGCGCGAAAAGGCGCTATTGCCGGAACGTAAAACAGAAAATTATGGATATGCTACCAGTTCTGTTGATGATGATTATGATCGCCGTCGTAACGCTCAATTATCTGCCATAAATGCGTTGAAAGCTCAGATTTCGCCGCTCCAGCAGGCAGTAAGTTTACAAAACGATATTTCATCTGCAGTCACCAAGGGTAAAGAAGAAGATGAAAAGCGCACATCTTCCTTAATGTATCAAAATAGAATCCTTGAGCAGTCAGCAACATGGCAAGAAAAACGTAGCAAAGCCCTTTCAGAACTCTGGAAAAATGTCGCACTCGCTCCTGATAAATGGAGTGATCAACAACGCCAACAGGCAGTTGACGCGATAAACAAGCAGTTTCACCCAAATAAATCGCCCAAAACCCCAGCCGTTAAGGTGTCTGCAGGTGATCGCTCAACCGACACTTACAATGCTGAGACTTTAGCTCTGCAAGCGCAGCTAAAAACGCTTCAAGAACATCGTGATATTAACGATGTAATCAGTCAGCAACGTAAGCAGCAATGGGAACTGATATCCAAAATCAGTATTCTCGAGGCAACGGCAAATGATCCAAAAGGCCGTGCGCTTACCATTGATGAGAAGTCACTGCTCGCCAATAAGGATAAACTTCTCGCGCAGGCTGATATTAATGCAGCATTGGGCGATCAGATTGCAAGGCAGCAGAAACTGAATTCTCTTGCCGATCAGGCGACCAAATTTGCTCAGCAGCAGGCAGCTAAGCAAGCAGAAATTGATGCGGCAGCTGCAGGGACTTCAACCAGGGAGGCTGAGCGGGCGGCAACACGTCAGCGTTTGTCTGAGACCTATGCCTTCAATCCTGACGCGCAAAAAAAAGTTTTGGCTCAGCAGGAAGAGACATACCGGAAGGAAGACGAACTTCGCAGTAACTGGCAGGCTGGAGCAAAGCGCGGATGGGCTGATTATGCGGATTCTGCAACTAACACATTCGAAGCAATGCGTAACGTTGCTGGATCCACCTTCAGTGGCCTTTCCGACATGCTGACCAGTTTGGTCACAACTGGAACTGCCAGCCTCAAAGAATTCACCAAATCCATGTTAAAGATGATCGCCGAGGTGACCAACCGGTTACTGGTTGCCTATGCAGTACAGGCCGCAATGGGCTGGATAAGCGGTGGCATTGGCGGTGGCAGCACTCCAGGTGGATCATATGCAAACGCCGCTGCTGGCATAACTTTCAATGCTAAAGGTGGCGTCTATGACTCTCCTGGCCTTGGTAAGTATGTGAACGGTGTTTACGATACTCCTCAGTATTTCACCTTCCAGGGCGCATCTAAGTTTGCGAAAGGCGGAGTCTTCGCAGAGGCTGGAGCTGAAGCAATCATGCCGCTAACTCGTGATTCTGCGGGGCGTCTCGGTGTGAGGGCTGATGGTGCTGGTGGTTCTGGGCATCAAATCAACGTGGATATCTATGTCGATAACAAAGGTAACGCGACAACAAATACTAGCGGGGGGGGAGATGCGGCAGCCCGGGCGTTAGCGGAGAGGATGAAGCAATACGTACAGGAAGGCATCATCCGAGCCATCAGGGATGATGGGGCTATCGGCGGGAGGTTTGTGAAAAAGTAATATCAGCTCATCGCGTTACATTCTCATATCCCCTGGTTATTATTAGAAAAAATATGATAGTCAGGGGATGATTGTGAAAAAAATTATTTGCTTAAGCTTAGCCTGCATCGCACTTGCTGCGTGTAAACCTTCAGAGGAAAAAGCGATTCAACTTGGGCAGCAAGAAATTGCAAATGGGTTGATGGACCCGGATAGCGCCAAGTTCAAAATGGTTAGGTTCAACATGGACAAGAACCAGGAGTCCGGGGATGTTGTCAGTGGTTTCGTATGTGGCAGAGTAGCTGGCAAAAATGGGTTTGGTGCGTATGTTGGATATCATCCTTTTTATGTTCATCTAAAGATGACCTCGAAAGGGATGTTTTCGAAAGGTGTGAGTTATGAAGTTGGAGAAAAAGCTATTTATCCCGATGGAAGAGATGAATCGTGGATAGATCTCGACGGAAACTCTTATGCCAGCCGCTGCGGCCCAACCCCTTCGGAGTAATTTGTTTATGGATAATTACTTTGATGATCCTTTGATCGAACCCGCAATCGAGTGGGTTGTTATTAATCAGAAGGTTTCCATATCGGGCATTCAGCGAAATTTTCGAATAGGGTACAACCGGGCAGGACAACTTGTTGAACTAATGGAAAATATCGGCCTTGTATCACCTCAAGGATTTGATGGTAATCGCACAGTGCTCTGCGCAGAACTTGAAATTGGGCTTTCGTTATTCAGGCAATATAAAGATGCTGTTGATGAAGAGCCTGATATGACAAACGTAATTTTATTTCCTGGTAAGAAATGAACCCAGGCCACGCCTAGGCAACCAAACAGTATTACCGCCTCGCATCCGCGGGGCTTTTTTGTCGGCGCAAGGCTCGGTCTTGTTGGTTAAAATCTGAGCGCCACATTCAGAGGGGGCGAAATATTACAGCAATGCATGGTGTCGTGCATTGCTACCAAGTCATGCATTTTGTGCAAAAAGTGCTATTTATGCCATTCTAAAACGCGTTAAGAGGTTCATAGGCACCGCCTATCTCCCGAGATCGTGACAATAGTTTACTATTACCTGAGGGGTAACTTCTGCGAAAGTGATGTTAACTTTCAAAGTGGCCATTGCGATCATCGTCGAACGTGAGGCTATCTTGACGAAATGAAGATTGCTTAAAAGTTATAGCTGGCTATAAAATCAGTGTAGCGTTCTGCTTTCATTAATGATTTAGAGGTTCAACTATGTTTTGCGAAGAAAGAGTAGCTCAGATAGCTGCCTATCTACTTTCGAAAGAAGGTGGACGCATGGCATATCTGAAGCTCATGAAATTGATGTACTTATCTGATCGTCTTTCGATGGACCGCTTTGGTGAACCTTTAACAGGTGATCTGATGGTCGCGATGCCTCACGGACCAGTCTTGTCTCGTTCCTTGGATTTGATGAAAGGAGCGGCTAGAGGTGATGAAGGCTGGAATAACTGGATCACAGATGCTGACCATTACGATCTTCAATTGCAGGTACGAGAAATTCAGCGTGATGATCTTGATGAGCTTAGTGATGCGGACCTTTCTGTTATAGACCGCGTTTATCAAGAGTTCGGGCATATGGGAAAATGGCAAATTAGAGATTATACCCATGATCACTGTGCCGAATGGTGTGACCCTAAAGGCGGCGCATTCACAATTAATCCTGAAAATGTTTTTCGTGCACTTGGTAAACCGGAAGAACAGGTTAGACATTTAGCGGACAGAATGAGAGAATTCTCAGAACTTGATAGGATAGCCAGTGGGTTGAAATGACAGTGGATTTTTCCCCAGTTCAAAAAGGTACAATACTCCTTCTTTCTGGCTCGAAGGAGCATATCTTTTTTATCTGTAACGATCCGGTGTACTATCCTAAGATGGTGAAAGAAACTTTTCTTGCTGTAAACCTTACTTCAATTACCGATGCTTTTGAGACTGACCCTTCCTGTGTTCTGGATGTAGGTGACCACCCATTTATAAGACATCCTAGCTATGTTTTTTATCGACGAGCTGAGATTTTTGGTGCTGAAACCGTAATTCATGGCGTAACTTCTGGAGATATTCGGGTACATCAGCCGTGTGAAGCGAGTACCTTTCAACGCATCCTCACTGGATTCGAGATTTCTCCACATGTAAAACCCGTGATAAGAAATTACTATCAGAAATATTGTGTCCCTTCTGCGGCAAATGACGCTGCGTAATCTATCTTTGACACCTCAACATTTAAGTATTGCTATTAATAAAACATTACTGATTTGATAAACCCGCTTCGGCGGGTTTTTTTATGGAGCAATTATGGCTGTTGAAACATACAACTGGCGCTCGCAGCTCGGTGCTGGCGCGATTGAATACAGTCAGACAGTGCGAGCGGCACAGTTTGGCGATGGCTACGAGCAGGTGGCCGAAAATGGCATCAACTCCACGGCGATCCAGGTGCCAATGAAGCACGTTGGCAGTGAGTCGGAGGTAAACGCAGTACGCGACTTCCTTCTGGCTCATACCGTTAAAGCTTTTATCATCACGCCGCCCGGAGAAGCGAAGGGGCTTTATCGGGTAGTCGCCGATTCCGTACGGAAAAATCAGATCAGCAGCAAGTTTGCTGAGCTGACGTTCACCATCAAACGGGCTTAC
>NZ_JBLVXX010000078.1:0-9211 GCF_048283985.1 Enterobacter cloacae complex sp. 6730903
GAGTCTCCTCTTCTATGCCAGTTATAACTGTTACCCATGTATCCGGTCTAAAGTGTTACCCATGTTTCCGGTTCATACCCTACGCTTACCGGGCCTACGGGGGCGAGATGGTGCGGTATTTGCCCGGTGGCGCTAACGCTTACCGGGCCTACGGGTACGGTGGGTGTTGATTTTGTAGGCCGGGTAAGCGAAGCGCCACCCGGCGTTGTTCACGCCAGCTCCAGCAACTGAACACGCGCCGTCGCGCCCGGCATCAGCTTTTGCAGATTGCTCACCAGCTCATCGCCAGCTTCCTGTAATGCTGTCAGCGGCATCGACGGCAGGCTTTCGAGAATAAACCACATGGACTGCGCCTGGCTGTCCAGACGCGTGCGTATCCCCTGTCGCCAGTTCCAGCGGCGGCAGGTGACGCCGAGATCGTCACGCCAGATAACTTCGCCTGGCTCCGGATTTTCGACTACCGACTCACCCTCTTTGAAGATATCAAACGGCTCGCTGCCGTCGGCCAGCGTCAGGCGCGGTGCACCCGAGTAAGCCGCCAGATTTTCTCCCCCCACCGGAATAGCGTAGCGGATGCTGATGGCATTATAGATATCCACCACCGGATCGAGCGGCGGCAGCGAACCGTCTCTCATCACGCGCTTGCGCAGGGCCGAGGCCGAGCAGGGCGTGCGTTTGGGTTTTGCACCAAAGGCTTTAAACACCTCATCCCAGGCGGCGAGGTGATTTTCTGCCCAGGGTACATCATCATTGAGCATCTGCTGGCAGGCCTGCGCCAGCACGGCGGGCGCAACCTCCGGTTGGGTAATCGGGGCGGCTTCAACCTGAATGCTCAACGCCCGAAAGCCGGGCGCGATCCCGACAAGTCGCGAATCTATTGACGGTGTTACAAGAGACATAAATAATCCTGTATTGACTGTTTTATACCATGGTAGTGACCAATGACTGATAAAGTCAATATAATGACCGATGCGGGCGCCGATGTTGCCCAGGTAAGCCTGGCCGTGGCGAACCGTATCCGCAGCTGGCGGAAAGAGAAAAAGCTGTCGCTGGACGAGCTTTCCCGCCGCGCCAGCGTCAGCAAAGGCATGCTGGTGGAGATCGAAAAAGGGGCTGCCAACCCCAGCATTGCCATTCTGTGCAAACTGGCCGCCGCGCTTGGCGTCTCGGTGGCAGACATCGTTAACGTCTCCAGCGAGCCGCAGGTACACATTATTCAGGAAGAGGCGATCCCGGTTCTGTGGCAGGGCGCACAGGGCGGTTACGCCAGATTGCTGGCAGGCACCGCAGGCCCGGACATGATTGAGCTGTGGCAGTGGGAGATGCATCCGGGGGAGACGTTCACCTCTCCGGGACATCCGGCGGGAACGTTTGAGCTGCTGCACGTGAACGAAGGCGTATTAACCCTGACGGTGGACGAGACGGTGGTACAGGTTAATGCTGGCGCGTCGGCGGTAGCGAAAACGGAAGCGGCGCATGGCTACGCCAATGAAGGCGATACCGTGCTTCGCTTCACCATGACGGTGGCGGAGTTTCACCGCTAGTGTCGGTCCGCTGCCGGGATACCCCCGCGAGCAATTATTTCACCGTGCGGGCGATCGAGGGCAATATCCGCCCCTCGTCGCTCAGCGACTGCCAGGTGAGCTGGCACCTGGCAGCCCCTTTACACCAGTCCGTTCGTCGCTGGCTCAGGGGGGCGACAACGCCGGCGTTATCCACCCGCGTTCCGTTAACGGAAAGCTGATACAGCGTGACGTAATACGGCGACGGGTTTTCAACCGTCAGCCCGTCGGCGGTCAGCTGCCAGCGTAGCTGACGATAGGCCAGCGCCGGTTCGCCCTGAAGCCCCTCCGGACGATAGATAAGCTTCATGCTGGAACGTACCGCCATCTGAACGTTATCGCTGTGACGCTGGCTGGCCGGAATGGAGGCAATACTTAGCGTGAAGAGCGTTTCGCGATCGGCAGGAAGCGGCGCATCGGCGCGAAACAGACGGATCTTATTCTCACGTCCGGGCTGGAGCGCAAAAAGCGGCGGCGTCGCGGTAAACCACGCGGTGGCCGCTTCGGGGGGCTGCTGCGCCCCCTGCCATCGGCCGCCGCGATAAATTTTTGTGCCAATCAGATACGGCAGCGAGGACTTATTGCGCACGGTGACGCTGATAGCGCGCTGAGCCTGAGGATAAACAAACCGCGTGCCGCCAATCACCACCCCGGCCTGAGCGGGCAAGAGGCAGAAAGACGCGGCGGTCAGCAGGGCTATCCTCGCTTTTTTCAGCAGGCTGGCCTCACGCATAGGTCAGCACAAAGGTGGCGGCAGCGTTAGCCACCCCCGGCGTAACGGCGTTCGTCACGGCGAGATAGCGGGCGTAAAAATGCAGCGCCAGGGTGGTCTGGTCATTGCTTAGCGCGAACGGCAGGCTTTCATCCCCCATGGCGATCAGCGATTTATCAGGATTATAGAGGCCGATAGCCACGCCGGTTGCATAGTCCGGCCCGCCGGTCAGGGCCAGCAGATCGCTATTGTTACCGTCCGGCGTACCTTCAAAATGGGCGCTGACGGTGGATAACCCGGCGCCGCAGGCTTCAAGGTTGATAGTGAACGGTTCATAAGGCGTTTCGTTTTTTTGCCCGGCCAGCTGGCGGGCCGCCACATCACGCATCTCCACTACCAGCTGTTCCGAGCCGGGGGAGACGATACAGGTTTTGCCTTTCACCACGCCGGTAATATAGACCGTACCGTCATGGGCGAACGTCCTGCCTGACAACAGCAGCGCGCAGCAGATAAATAACCTGTTCAGGATCGTCATTCTGTCTCCTTACTGGTAAAGCAGATCGAAATACATCACGGCGGTGGCGTTGCCGGAGGTGACCGTCGGCAGCGTGGATTTATAGCGCAGGAAGAAGGTCAGCGTGTTATCGCCCGGCAGCAGAGGATAAAGCGGCGACTCGGTGTTGTTGATCGGGACAGGCGCCCGCGCGCTGTCGAGCAACTCGACCGCCAACCCGGTCGCCATCATGCGCTGCGTCCCTTTTCCGGTATCTGAGAGGGCAAGCAGCGTGGGATCGTTCGCGTCCGCGTCGCCGGTAAACCAGACGGTCGTGCCGCCGATTGCGCGGGTGCAGTTTTTGAGCGTGATGGCAAACTGCTTTTCCGGTGTCGTGGCGCCCACGCGCGGAAAATCCTCCGTCGTAAATTCACCAAGGTCGATCGTTTGCTCTGCGCTGTTAGTATCGACGTTACAGGATTCCCCGACGATGGTGCCGAGAAACTGCACGTTAAAGCTCGTGTCGTCAGCCTTCACCAGCGTCGGGCTTAACAGGACCACGCTCAGCCATACGGCGTTTTTCCATGAAATGGTCATTACGCTTCCTCAGGCGAAATCAATGCGTAACAGCGCCAGAGCCCTGAAGACGCCCAGCTCCGGCGATTGCCCGGTGGTGCTGATGGGGTAGGCTTGCAGCGTCACGTCCGCGCGTCCTGACGCATCCGTGGTAAAGGGGACGCTGCTTGAGAACACGTTTGGCCGGAGGATCTCGCCCTGCGGGCTGGTCACGATGACGGCCACGTCCGGGTTATCCGTCGCCAGCGCGTTGGCGAAACGGGCGTCTGTCGTCCCCTGCACCCGCAGGGTGAGCTGCGCCGGTGAGTTGACGTCAGCGTTGCATTCGATCGGCACGGTAAAGGTTTTTGGCGCTACGCTGTCAGGCCGCTGTCCGGCCTGGGTGAAATCGCCATGGTAGAGCGCGCCAAAATCAACGGTGACGGTTTGCCCGGCGTTAATCACGCAGTTTTGCGGGACGGTTATTACGCCGCTGTAGGTGATCTGATAAACGATTACGGTGGGCTGGTCATTTTCCGTTGTGGTGACATAGACGTTAAACATCAGTTTCGGCGGGATCACAACCGAGCCGATGAACGGCCTGACAATCTGTATTTTGAAGGTCAGGTTGCTGTCGTTTACCGGAAAGACGCCGCCCGTGTCCACCTCGTCGTGCCCCCCCATGTGCACATACTCCACCGGCGGATAAAAATCGCCGATGGTGGCGTCATGGATTTTCATCGCGCCGATAATATAATCCGGATCAAGCTGTAAATATTTCCATTCGCCTTCTGTTTTGACGACGGGAAAAGGTGAGATATAGGTACGATAGGTGCGCTTTTCCCAGTCGCCGGGGGGGCAGATGGCATTGACGTGGATATCCTGGGTTCGTGACAGCTCCGCACCGTTGCCCTTGCTGTTTTGATCCGTCGTGAGCGTGGTGGTCAGATCGTAATTCACCACGGAAATTCCGCCGTTGGCGTTTTTGCACGTTGCGGCCAGGCTATTGAGCGAAAAAAGCAGCCCGGCGGCAGAGAGAAGCATCATCCTGAATTTCATTTATGAACACTCCATGGTGATCCGCAGCAGCGGCTGTTTGCTTTCAGGTAGGTGATAGTTGGCCGTACAGCGTTTATCCGCCCCTTCTCCCCACTGCACCTTCAACACCCCTTTTGGGCTCAGGCCGGAGAGATAGGCTTCGCCCTCTTCGCCTACAATGGTGTCGCTGCCGTTATCGTCGCGGGAAACCAGGGCGCCAAACGGCACCGGCTTGCCATGGTAGCGCAGCGTTACCAGCGCGCGTGCGCCCAGACGGGCGTTAAACGTGGCGCGCACGATGGCGCCATGGGTTGGCACTACGTTGGTGACGGCATCATCGATATCCATGGCGTCTGAGAGGGAGTTAATGTCCAGCGCCATCCTGTTCAGATGGTAGGCCGAGGCGTAAGGCACCACCGCATAGCCGCGTCCGTCGGTATGGATACCGGGTTCATTCTCGACGCTGACGTCCGCCGCGCCCGGCACGGCAATCAGCACGTTGGTATCACCCAGCGGCTGGCTTAAGGTGATGCCGTTGCGGTGGGCGACCACGCCGCCGCTCAGGCCGTAGGTCACTTCCCGGTAATCGCCGTTGTCGCTGTAGTTGTAGCCCAGACTGGCGTTGCCGTAGGCGGCATCGTATTCGAGGCTGGCTGAACCTTGCGAGCCAGCCCCCTGGCTGGCATAACCTTCCTGTACGCTGTAGTTAAGGTTGTTCTCCGTCAGCAGCGTGCCGTTAATCCCCGCGTTCTGAGACGTTTCGCCGTGTTTATTGGCGCTCATGCCATAGGTGGCATAAGCGTAATTCCGCTTCTGGCTGACGTCATTGGCCGGTGAAAGCCACTGGCTAAGCGGGAAGGAAAGATTAATCGCATAAATCTCATCGCTATCCGACATGCCCGGCGATTTGTTGTAGTTGTAGGTCAGGCTGTAAGAGATCCCGGACCAGGTGCCGCTGTACCCCACCTGGACGAGCGTGTTTTTTTCATCCGTATGCCAGTAGCTCTGCTGGCTTCCGGTCACGAACAGCGAGCCGAGCCCGCCTAACTGTTGCGAAATATTGAACTGAAGCTTGCCGCGTTTGGTCCAGTTGAGGTTGTAGTAGTCCAGCCAGTCTGTGGCCTCATTTGCGTCATCCTGCTCCGCATCCCCCGTATAGCCCTGCATATGTTTGTAAGTTGTCTCATCCAGGTTATAGAACCCGGACGTGGAGTAGCGGTAGCCCAGCAGCTGGAAGTTCGTACCCATCTCGTTGAGGGATTTGGCATACAGGAAACGAAGAGACTGCCCCGTATGGCTGGTGTCGTCGGCCAGCGTACTGCGCGCGTGGGTAACGTCGAAAGAGATGGCGCCAACGTTGCCCATATTGAGGCCAGCGCCAAGAGCCAGCGCGTAGTAATCGCCGGAAAGCTGCGAGCCGCCATAGACGGTTACGCCGTGCGGCAGGCCCCAGATCAGCGTGCCCTGGGCAAAATTCACCTCGTCCTGCTGATCGTTATTGCTGCGGTACTCTGCCGCCGTCAGGGCATACTTCACCCGCCCTTCACGCTGGAGGAGCGGTACGGCGGAGTAGGGGACGGAATAGCGGGAGATACTGCCGTCCGTCTCCTTCACTTCCACCGTGAGGTCGCCGCTGGAGGAGGTGGGGAAGAGATCGTTAATGGCGAAGGCGCCGGGCGGAACGTAGCTCTGGTAAAGGGTGTAGCCGTTCTGCTTGATGGTCACCTGCGCGTTGCTTTTGGCAATCCCGCGAATGGTGGGCGCAAAGCCTTTCATGCTGTCTGGCAGCATGTTGTCATCCGAGGCGATCTGCGCGCCGCGAAAGGGGAGGCTGTCGAAAATTTCCGACGGGGTATAGCTGTCGCCCACCGTCAGCCTGCCCTTAAGCGGAATCACCGTCCGCTCAAGATAGGTGTTGATATGTTCCCATTCGTTATGGCGGTTTTCGTCGCTGTTATAGTAGTTCCACGTCGAGTAGTCCCGCAGACGCCACGCGCCAAGGTTCACCCCGCTGTTCAGGCCGAGGAAATAGCTTTTGTGGGTTGTGCCGTTTTCGCTGCGATCGCGGCTGTATGATCCGCTAAAGTTATAGTTCAGCAGCAGAGCGTTAATACCTTCATCCCACTGTTCTGGCGGGATATAGCCGCGTGCGTTGTTGCGTAATGCGGCCTGCGGAATGCTGATTTCCAGGCGCAGCTGTTCGAAATTAAACAGGGTGGCGGCGGCCGGAATAATGGCGGCAATGTCCACGCAGCTGTCCGCTTTCGCGGCGGCCAGCGCCGGGAATGCCTGAACGTTGACGCCCAGGTTTTCATACGCTTTGGGCGTCAGGCAGGCCAGTAGCCCGGTGTCGTCGCCCTGTGCGGCTCCGTCCGTTCCGGTTCTGGCGATAAAGTTGATATCGCGGGTGGCGACAAATGTCCCGTTTAGCCAGAGGTCCACGCGATAGACACCCGGCGCCTGGCCATTTGTTGAAAAACGGGAGAGATCCGCCACGGCGGAAGGATCGCTCGACAAAAACGCCGGGTTAAAAAAATATTCCGCGCGCACGGTGATGGGCGAAAGCAGTCCCGCTATCGTCAACGCCAGCGGCGTTAGCGACGCTCTGACGAGCGCGTTAAATCTTCGTGGCTGAACACGCTTCATGTCTTCCCTTACCTGCGAGGTTTGTTATTTCAAAACGTTATACGTAACGCCGATTACGAGTTATTTCGTGCATGTCTGAACGGGCGTGTTGGCGCCAAAGTCATTAACGGTCTGAAACTTCACGCTGCCAGCGCCGCCACCGGGGATCTCCACCACCAGATTATTTTTGGGCGCTACCATGGTATTCGCCAGACGCGTGCCGCCGACGAAGAACTGCACCAGCGAAACGTAATAAGGCGATGGGTTGGTAATGGTGACTTTTCCATTCGCGACCGAGCAGGTTAATGTTTTGGGCGCGTCAATTGAGAGCGACGGCAATTTTTTCGGCCGGATAAAAAGTTTAATGACGCTCTGGGTGGCGATTTGCAGCGTATTACCGGAAAGCTTATTTTTCTCGACGGAAGGAATCGCTTTGCTGTTCAGATAAAAAACGCTCTCGCGATCGACAGGCAGATCGGGGCCCACGTACATAATACGCAGGGTATTCTCTTTTTTCGGATGGATAACAAACAGCGGCGGCGTAATGACAAAATCCGCTGATTTTGCCCCTTCGGCACTGGACACCCAGCTCTGAATTAAAAAGGTAGTATTCGTTGAAGAGTTAATAACGGGTAATGAAACCTGTTTATCACCCTGCGGATAAATTACACGGGTTCCCCCGAGCGCGATACCGCCTGCGCTGGCTGAACCGGCCATCCCCATCGCGAACAGCGCCGTTAGAGCGCCAGCTATCAGATGAGTCAGTTTACAGCGTGATGTAATGATACGCATTGTTCCCTCAGTTTCTCATGTGTCAGGCTTCTTGCCCGTGAGTCAGTTATTGGTAGAAAACGATGAACCAGACCTGCGCGTTCGCGGTGCCAGCGTTGACGCTATCTTCGGTGGCGCGATATCTGGCGATATAGCTCAGCCGGTTTTCACCGTCCTGCAAAGGTCTGTACCAGGGGGGCGCGGTGTCAGGCTTTACCAGGTTCCCCATCGCATCGAAAAGACCGATACCAATCCCGGTGGCGGCGCCAGGCCCATAGCCCGCGCGAAAAACCTGGGGATCGTTGCCGTCAGACTCGCCGCTAAACAGCACCCCGGCGCGCTGGCTTACGCTGGTGTCGCATGCTTCCAGCGTGATGAAGAAGGGGACCGGTTTGGCCCAGTCACCGGCGGCGATGAACTGGCTGTTGCGTACCTGTCCCATATGCACGATTTGATCCTGGGAATCCATGCTGACGGAACAGGCCGCATTGACGACCTGACCCTGAAAGGTCACGCTTCCATCGTCCTTTGCCGCAGCTGGCAATACGGCAAAAAGCGCAGTGCCGGCTATCAGCAGCGCCCGATTTATGGATTGCTGCATTGCGAACTCTCTAACGCTTGCCGGACAACGCTTCTCCGCCCGCAGGCGAAGAAGCGAGATCGGCTAACGAATCAGGAATAAACCATCTGGAACGTTGCGACAGAGGAGACGTTGCCCGGTTCGGCCGCGCCTGTAGCCACGTAATCCACGCTCAGCGGGATGATGTTTTCGCCGTTGATCAGCTTAACGCTGGAGGAGGTATCGCCAATGTTCAGCGACTGGCCGTCCGGCCCGAACAGTTGCAGCGCAACGTTTTTGGCCGCGCCTGCGCCAGCGGTGTTCGCCAGGCTGCCTTCTACAGCAGGGTCCTGCTGGCCGTTAAAGATGACGGCGGCATTCTGGCTAACGGTGGCGTCGCAATCTTCCAGAACGATTCTAAAATCTTCTTTCTGATTGGCCTGCATGCCGACCGTCGTCAGTTTGACGGTACGCACCTGGCTCAGGGTAACGGTCTGGTCTACGGAGTCAGCCGCGACGGAACAGGCGGCGTTTACCACCTGGCCGACAAAGTTGACGGTCCCGCCGGAAACGGTAACGGTATCGGCCTGTGCGTTAATTGCCATGCCGCCAGCCAGCGCGCCAGCAACAACCATTGCTATAACTTGCTTTTTCATACAAATCCTTTTTAGATAAACATCATGCTGTCAATTGAAATAATATATTCACATTGTCACGTGAATTGTTTTTCGAGGCAGTGGTATAGGATGTAATTTGGGATTAATATATTATTTTTATCCAGGTCGATATTGCTGGTTTTATATCATCCGCCACTGCGCTGATGAATAAGGGGATTCTACGGAGTAAATAATATTATATCAATGCGATAATGGGCTGATGTTTTATTAGTTTTACTT
>NZ_JBLVXX010000079.1:0-8887 GCF_048283985.1 Enterobacter cloacae complex sp. 6730903
GTATCAAAATCCTCGGGCGGTTGGTGGACATGTCACCTGTCGGGCAGCCAGAAATCTGGCAGGTAAACCAGACGGCATCAGCCTATAACACCGCGGTGCGAGAGCATAACGCGGCGCTACGTGATGATCCGTCCAACCTTACAAAAGCAGGGCGGCTCAGGCGAGGCCTGCGTGTCAACGATTCGATGGACATCAAAAAGCCAGAGGGTTATGTCGGGGGGCGATTCAAAAATAACTGGTATGTGGGGCTCAACAGCCAGCCTACAGAGACGAACGATACCCCAGATGCTTCCGGGCAGGGTTCCAACTCCCGCGGGCTGGCGGTGCTCGAAGTGTTCCGGGTGGGGCAGGTGAACTCGATTTACTTTACCAATAACCTGCCATATGCCCAGGCGCTGGAGAATGGTCATTCGAATCAGGCGCCCGGCGGCATGGTTGGATTGACCGCATTGGATGCTGCGCAATATTTCCGAGAGGCAATGAGCGAGGTACACAATGGTCGGTGATCAGTCCATGCGAATAGCTGACCTGCTGGAGAGTCGGGTAGCCATAATCTCGGCCTCTCTCGGCTTGCCGATCGCCTGGCCGAATATCGTATTTGATCCACCGGATGCGCCATACGCCCGTGTTTATGTTTTACCTGCACAAACTGTAGGTCAGGACATAGAAGGTCTGATGCGTACCTATCAGGGGATCTTGCAGGTAAACATCATTACTCCCGCAGGCTCAGGCGTGAGCCAGGCGAGAGGGCTGGCCCAGTCGGTGGCAGATGCATTCCCTGAAGGACTGCCGCTGGTGGACGGTGATCTGACGGTTTACATCAACGGGCCGCCGCAAGTGAGACAACCCATCCAGGACCGGCCAACCTCGGCGCCCAACGGGTCCAGTGGCTCCATAACCTACACCATTCCCGTCAGCATGCAGTACCGCGCTGACTACTGACCCGCCAGATGGCGGGTTTTTTATTACCTAAATTCAGGAGAGTGCTATGGCATTCGCAATCCCTAACGGCTCGCGTGTGAACGTGGCCAAGGCCTATCAAGCCCCAATCACCTTTACCGCTGCCTCTAACGCGACGGAATGCGAACTGACCGTTGCATCGGCCTCCGGCATTCTGGCCGGTGACGTAGTTCAGGTGAGTTCCGGTTGGTTAAAGCTCGATAACATGGTGCTGCGCGTAAAATCGGTGACCAGTAATAAAATCGTGCTGGAAGCATTCGATACTACCGACACCACCAAATTCCCGGCAGGCACTGGCGCGGGCACGCTGCGCAAAATCGACTCATGGATCACCATGCCTCAGGTGATGACACTATCAACTGAAGGTGGTGACCAGCAGACCATCAGCGTGCAGTTCCTGGAAGATGACAAAGCGCGAACCATCCCAACGTTTAAAAACGCGGTGGTTCAGGTTTACACCTTTGCACACGACCCTCAACTGGCGATCTACAAACGCCTCATTGACCTGGATGACTCCAGCGACACAACGGCGGTCTGGTTCCATAACCCACGCGGCAAAGCCGATCGTTTCTACTCAGCCAAAGTATCGTTCCAGCGCGTACCGCGCACGGAAATCAACGCCGTGGAAAGTAACGAGGCGCGCATGAACTTCGAATCGGACATGCAGATTTACCCGATCGCCGATTCATCCGTGACGCCGCTGGCGTTCCTGACCGACCTGCCGGCCACCAAATCGGTTGCCACAGGCGCAGCGCTGGATCTGGCGGTGGTAATGAAGGGCGGCTCAGCACCTTACACCTACGTTTGGAAGAAAGGCAGCACCGCTATTCCGGGCAAAACCGCCTCGACGTTCAACATTCCATCTGTGGTATCCGGTGATGCTGGCGTTTACACCTGTGAAGTCACCGACGCCGCGGGCAAAACCATCACCTCGGCTGCGTGTACTGTCACGATCAGCTAACCAATCAGGCCCGCTACGGCGGGTTTTTCTTTTCTAAGGAACCGAAATGACCAAATTTTCTCTGATCCCCAACCCAACTTTTTCTGTGACCGCGAGCATTCCGCGCGCTGGCGCCGAAGACGGCAAGCTGACGTTCACTTTCCGCCATAAAACGCTGGAAGATCTGCGCTCTATGGACGAAAAGCTGCAAAAGGATGCTGAAGGTAAAAAGGCTGCTACCGAGCCGCAGGCCGACTACCTCATGGAAATTGTCGAGGGGTGGGCGCTGCCGGACGAGTTCAACCGCGAGAACGTTATTGTCCTCCTGCGGAACTATCCACGCGCGTTCGACAGCATCGGTCTGGCATACACCAAAGAGCTGATGGGTATCCGCGAAAAAAACTGAGGCAGGTCGCCGCAGCGTTGTACACGCCGGGACCGACGCTCGCGGAGCTGAGCGCTTTTGGTTTGACGCCTGAGGACGTGGAGGAAGAGGTGGGGATCCTGCCCTCGGTGTGGCGGTCCTTCACCATCTTCTCTTCCCTGGCGACCCAGTGGCGAGTCGGCGCGAGCGGGGCGACCGGCCTTGATTACAACGTTCTCCCCTGGATGTTCGAGTTACACGGGGTTGAGGATGCGGCGGCCTGCATGGCTGACCTTCAAATTATGGAAAGCGAGGCTCTCAAGGTAATGCATAAGGAGACGAAATAATGACAGACCAGATCGCCTCGATTACTTTGCGGGCCGATGTTTCTGACCTGAAAACAGCCAGCAACGAACTGGATAAACTCGGCCAAGCGGCGACCGGAGCTGTAGATAAAGCAGATGATCTGAACAGCGTGTTCCGCGCTGGGGCCGATGCCGGCAAGCAGAGCGCGGCGGCCCTATGGGAGCAACAAAAATCCTTCAAAGGACTGCTTGAAAGCATAGATCCAACTCTCGCGGCATTAGGAAAGCTTGATGACCAGCAGCAAAAACTGCGGTCTATTCATAGCAAGGGGTTACTCGATACTGAGGAGTTTACTCATTATCAAAAAATCCTGGACGACACCCGTCTCAAGCTGACCGACACCGGAGAAGCCGCGGCGCGCGCTCAGGCCGAAATAGCCGCTACCCAGGCGGCAGAGAAGCAGTCCGCCGCGTTAAAGAATCTACTGGGCTCAATCGACCCGACGATTCGTGCGTTTAATTCACTGGATGAGCAACACGCACAGCTGGTGGCCCATTTCGAAGCGGGGCGTATCAACGGCGCTCAGTTCGAGCACTTCAACACAATCCTTAACCAGACGCGTGAGCGCCTCTCTGGTGTCGCTGACGTACTGCCAGAGGCGCTATCCCGGCAGGAAGCTGCTGCCCGGCGCGCTGGAATCTCCGTTGGCCAGTACAGCGCAGCGATGCGTACGCTTCCGGCACAGTTCACCGATATCGCTACGCAGCTGGCTGGCGGCCAGTCTCCGTTCCTGATCCTGCTGCAACAGGGCGGGCAGATTAAAGACCAGTTCGGCTCGGTTCAGGGGGCGCTGTCCGGCGTCGGCGAATACATCCGCAGCATGGCTGGGATGATTAACCCAACCACGATCGCACTTGGTGGTTTGATTGGTACGATCGGCCTGCTGGCTGCCGCGGCATACAATTCATCAGAGCAATTCGACCAGGTAGCTCGCTCGGTCATCATGATGGGAGGTGCTGGCTTCGCTTCAATGCAGCAGCTCAACGAAGCCGCTGAGGAGGTGGCCGGCAAGACGAATACATCGATCAGTTCCACCGTCGATACGCTGGTTACACTGAACGATACTGGCAAATATACCGCCAGCCAGATGAAGCAGATCGCAACGGCCATCACCCTCATGGGTAAGGCCGGAAACGATACCAAAACGGCAATGGCCGACTTCGGAAAAATTGTCAGCGACCCGGTTAAGGGGCTGGCCAGCCTCAATGAGCAATATGGTTTCGTTGATGAGGCTATGATTAAGCACATCATCCAGCTTCGTAAACAGAAGGGTGAGCAGGCGGCTGTTACCGAAGCCATTAACCTGTTTGCTGGCGTCATGGAAAAACGCGCACAGGAGACTATTGAGGCAACGGACAATATTGGCAAAGCATGGACTGGGCTAAAAGCATTCGCCTCTGACACTTTCGGCCAGATCGGCATTACTGTGCGGGCTTGGGGCAATCAGGTTATCGAAGTGTTCAAGTTATTGAGCACTTCGTTTGAAGCCCTTTTCGTCAAGATGAAAGAGGTCTCCCTTGAAATTATGGGGGGGATGATCACCGGGTTCACGGATATTGCTAACAAACTTCCGGGCGGGGAAACTCTCATCAAATCCATGGGGTTTGATGGGCTCGCTGAGAGCGTTGCCAGGAACAGAGAGGCAGCAAGCAAGGAATATACTCAGCTTACCGCTGAGTACAACAAGCACATTGCTAATCTCAGTAAATCCCAGTGGCAATGGGAGGAGGAAGCGAAGAATGGTCTTGGCGGGGGTGTAAAAGGCACAGGCTCAGTTGATCGGCAAACTAAGGATGCCGTTTCAAAGCTTGCTGAGGACTCAGCCAAAAAGACCAAAGAGGCGAAAGCCACTCTGGAAGCTGGCGATCGCACCCTGGAGAACTACCGCGCCCAGGCCAGAACGTTAACTGAAACGCTCGAGACCCTCCGACAAACAGGCGAAACCCACGCTAAAAATACCGAGTTCAGTAAACAGCAATCTCGATTTGCTGAATTGGATGAGGCAGCCAAAACACGCGCGCTGACTGCTCAGGAAAAATCTTTACTGTCGAGCCGTGAGGCGATTCTGAACGCCGCCAAGGTGGTTGATCAGAAGAACAAGGAAGTAGAGGCGCAGCAGAAGATTAACGGCCTGGCGCAGCAGGCGAATAAATACGTCACGCAGATGTCGGAAAAAACCGATGCGTTGCGCGACAGTGCAGGCCTCAGCAGTCGGCAAACGCAGCGCATGATGGAAGAGGCGCAGCTTCGCCAGGGCTGGCTCAACGGTGGCGGTAAGCTTGACGATGCCGGTTATAAAAAAGAGCTGGCAGCTCTCAGGAAATATTATGCCGAAGAGGACAAATTACGGGGTGACTGGAAGGCAGGGGCTGTTGCTGGCTGGAATGAATATCTTGACGCCGCCACGAATACCTATGATGCCGTGAAGAACGTCGCCAGCTCCACGCTGACCGGCTTGAGCAACATGCTGACTGAGCTTATGACAACTGGCACCGCGTCAGTTAAAGAGTTCGGAAAATCTATGCTCAAGATGATCCTCGAGATAACCAACCAACTTATAGTGGCCTATACAGTACAGGCTGCGATGGGCTGGATAAGCGGTGGCAGTAGCGGCGGCAGCACTCCTGGCGGATCATATGCTAACGCTGCTGCTGGGCTAACCTTTAATGCTAAAGGCGGTGTCTATGACTCGCCCGGGCTCAGTAAGTACGTCAATGGGGTATACGACTCTCCCCAGTATTTTACTTTCCAGGGGGCGTCCAAGTTTGCGAAGGGCGGTGTATTCGCAGAGGCCGGCGCTGAAGCAATCATGCCACTTACTCGGGATTCTGCCGGGCGGTTGGGCGTACGCGCCCAGGGCGGTGGCGGTATGGCTCCGGTTATTAATACCACCGTTAACGTTGATGCTGGTGGTTCTGCAACTGTTCAGTCTTCCAGTTCAGGTGATGCTATGGGCCGTGCCCTTGCTGATGAAATGCAGAACGCTGCGTTGCAGGTTATCCAGAAGCACCTTAAGCCTGGAGGCATGATCTACAACTTCAGTAAAGGCAGGTAGTGTTTACGTCGTCCCCTGGTTAATATGATGAAAACCATAAAAATCAGGGGATGATTGTGTTAAAAAAAATCTTTAAGAAGATACTCAAAACCATTGGTTTGCTCATTTTACTTTTAGTTGTTGTCCTTGTGGCAGCGAGACTTAGTCTGAAAACTGATGACGAATTGAAAGCTGAGGAAGCCAAAGCGTTATCTGATAAGAAGCTGGATGAGTTGAGAAGCGCGTGTGAAGCTTACGTAAGGATGTCAGTCATTAACAAAAGCACCCTGGACATGTCGGTGTTTGGCTCGAACAGATGGCTCGGTGATGACGGTAAGTTTTACGCCACGCAGGAGTTTAGCGCCAAAAATAAATTTGGTCTTGAGCAAAAATTTAGAGCTGTATGCATCGAAGATAAAGACGGTAAAACTGATTATCGACTTGAAGAAATGAGCGGCAGTTAAGCTGAATTACGCTGCAACCAAGCCCCGCCCGGGGCTTTCATTACAGCCCACTCAGGTGGGCTTTTTGCATTTTGTGCTACTGCCACATCATCATAACTATTCAAATTACCTGAGGGGTAATTTCTGCATTATTGGACCTACCTTTCCGCACCTCTTGGCGCTTTAATCACGTCAGTAGGTGCTCTTTAACAATTAGTTGAGATCCTCAGACTCCTTGAGGGGGCTATCCTTCGAAGCCAGATACAGGAGAATTCTTAAATCTTTGCTTTCTGATTCCAGCCTATGCGCCATAATAGCTGCTGCATCCAAAACAAGGCTCCGGGCTCTGTCTCTATCATTTTTGGATAGCTTTTCAGCCTCACCTTCTTCTGCGAGTCCCAGCAAATACTCAATTCCTTCCTGTGCTAGAGCTGGTTGTGACAGAGCACTGGAAATGATGTCGACTATCTCAGAATTCATCGATCTTCCATTGCGCTTGGCGCGATCTGCTATAGCGTCACGCATTCCGGCTGGAAGCCTCACATTGAAACGGTCCATCTCTTGGCTAGGGAATTTACTCATTATTAAAACTCGCTGATACAAATTTGTATCATGATAGCACCTACTTGACATCATCATAAATGGTGTTAAATTGGTTGTGGTACCAAGTTGGCATCATTGATTAGGAGTTTACTATGCAAACCACTACATACGCTGGTCGTAAAAATGAAAGCTTCCAGCTTCGTCTACCGGGACAGATGAAAGAGGAGATCCGCAGAATGGCGGAGATGGATGGAATTTCAATCAACTCTGCGATTGTGCAGCGACTGGCTAAAAGCTTGCGTGAGGATCGCGCTAATGGTCAGTAAAAAAGACGAAACCCGGCAGTGTGGGGACACGAACCGGGCTTCTTTGCCAACACACCACCGTAGGAATGATGACATGAACAGTGTACAGAACAATGAATTAACTTTCCAGCAGACAGAGTTTCACCCGGTATCACACGCTGGTGAAACATGGCTCACTTCATCTGAGTTAGCAGCGGCGCTCGGTTACAAAAAGTCAGATGCCGTTACCCAAATATTCAGTAGGTATCACGATGAATTTACGGAACATATGTCAACGACCCTCAAAATGAGTGTCGTTAGAAAGACTGGTGCTGTTGATATTCCGGTTCGCGTTTTTTCGCTTCGTGGCGCTCATCTTGTCGCGATGTTCGCTACCACCCCGAAGGCCAAAGAATTCCGCCGCTGGGTTCTGGACATTCTTGACAGAGAAATTCAGCGCTCGCCAATCGCTAAGCAGTTTACGGACGATGAATTATGCACCCTCGCATATCTTTGGCGTTCAGCTGCGGTGATGTATGAGGCTTGCCGCGAAGTACATCCTCTACTGTTAGTTGCCGAGCATCGACTGGTTCCTCGATTTAGCTCTATTGGCACAAATTACAACCGGGGGATCAATAAGGCTCGCGCCATTCTTAAGCGCGAAACAGATCACATCAAAGAACAACCATGGGGAGATAGTGACTGGAAAAACGTCTTCTCATACGGGAAAGGAATTTTGCAGTGATGCAAATAGAAAAGCCGACAGTTCGCACCTGCCGGCTTCCATTGAAACTTGTCAAAAGGATCCAACCAATGACAAAAGTAAGTTTACCAGGTAACGGGCATCTCGTCGAGAAAACCATTGATAGTCAGTATCTGCTGGAGATGGTCAATGACGCCCGTAAGCAGTGCGGTGAGAAGATGGTGCGCAACAATGACTTTGTTGAGCGCATCAAAGATGAGTTGGAAGGGGAGTTTTACGAAACTTTCGTAAAACCTGCCGGAAAGTCTGGCGGTCGTCCTGTCGAGGTCATCGGCATGTCCATCAAGCAGGCTCTCCGCGTGGCCGCGCGCGAATCGAAAGCTGTTCGTCGCTCTTTGGTCGATAAGCTGGAAGATATGCAGGCGCTCCCGGTAATGCCGAAAAGTAATACCGGTATCACCGAATACCGCCTGGCAAAAGCGGATCAGTTGAAAGCCCAGGCACTGGAGAAAAATATCGCCAGCGCCCGTGAGATTATGTCTCTTCTTCCTCGCCTGGACCCAATGGCTCACCAGGCGCTGGCGGCGTCACTGATTAACCCTCTGATTGGTTACGACGCAATCCCGCTGCCAGTGATTGAGGAGCATTACCACACCGCCGGTGAAGTAGGCGAAATGCTTGGTGTATCAGCTCAGAAGATTGGGCGCATTGCCAATGCCAATAATCTTAAGACTGATGTCCACGGAAAATTCTTCCTGGACAAGTCGGCCCACTCCAGCAAACAGGTGGAAGCGTTCCGTTATAACGCCGAGGGTGTCAAAGCACTTCGCCATCTGATTCATTGTGCTGGTGTGGCCTAGGATTGATTTAACCACCAAGCCTCGCATACGCGGGGCTTTTTTTATGGAGTAAATATGGCAGTTGAAACATACAGCTGGCGCTCGCAGCTCGGTGCTGGGGCGATTGAATATAGTCAAACGGTGCGCGCTGCGCAGTTTGGTGATGGCTATGAGCAGGTTGCTGATAATGGCATTAACTCTACTGCTATTCAGGTGCCAATGAAGCATACCGGCACCGAAACGGAGGTGAACAGTATTCGTGATTTCCTCCTGGCTCATACCGTTAAAGCTTTTATCATCACGCCGCCCGGCGAAGCGAAGGGGCTTTATCGGGTAGTCGCCGATTCCGTACGGAAAAATCAGATCAGCAGCAAGTTTGCTGAGCTGACGTTCACCATCAAACGGGCTTAC
>NZ_JBLVXX010000007.1:0-155172 GCF_048283985.1 Enterobacter cloacae complex sp. 6730903
TAGTCGTCGGCAGCGTCAGATGTGTATAAGAGACAGTATTATATATGCTTTACTTTAAATGCTTAAAAATGTTTTTAGGAATAAAGGAAGTATTCACTTCCCATAAAATTGTTAGCGTACCGCTTTGGCAATCCATCCCGACAGTTCCCGCAGTTCTTTTTCCTGCTGTGGGAAATCAACCAGTAGCGCCTCGCACTCCTGTTGCAGCATATCTGCCCGATAGAGACAGCCCTGCAAACGTGCAGCCAGCGCTTCTAACGGTGCCGGATTAAGACTATCCGTAAATACCTGGGTACGAGAGATATGGCCTTTCTCGACGTCAAAGTGCAGCTCAACACCGCCCCAGGTAAATCGCTCATCCAGCAGGTGTGAAAACGCCGGTGCCTGACCGAAATTCCACTCCCAGCTGCTCTGGCGGGCGAAGGTTTCCGCGAAGTTTGGCAGATCCGGGGTTTTATCCGGAGAAATCACCTCGGCTTCTACGCGTTCACCGTAATGCCTGAAAAAGGCCTCGCGGATCGCATCGCAAATGCGCTCATGGGTAATCCCCGGCAGGAGCTCCACCAGATTCGCCACGCGACCGCGCACGGAGGTAATGCCTTTGGCCTGGAGCTTTTTCTTGTCCGGGTTCAGATAGTTTGCCAGACGGCTCAGATCGGCATTCAGCAATAATGTGCCGTGGTGGAATCCGCGATCCATCGTTTCGCGGTAGGCTGAGCCTGACACTTTCCGGTCGCCTTCAGGCGTTTTCACGACCAGATCGTTACGTCCCGAGGCTTCAGCCGTCACGCCGAGTGAATTGAGCGCGTTAAGCACAATGGAGGTCGAGATGGTTTTGTCGTATTCCGGCTTGCCCGCCATAAAGGTAAAGCAGGTGTTGCCCAGATCGTGAAACACCGCACCGCCGCCGCTGCTGCGGCGCGCCAGGCGGACGTTGTCCTCTTCCATACGGCGGGTGTTACACTCTTTCCACGGATTTTGCGCGCGACCAATAACGACCGTATCGGCGTTGCGCCAGAGAAACAGGACGCGCTGGGTGGCGGGCATCTGGCGGAAGATGCACTCTTCCACCGCCAGGTTAAACCAGGGATCGTGAGAGTCAGAGATAAGCAGGCGTAACGTCGTCATGGCAGAGTTCCTTTTCCGAATCATCCGCCTACTTTACCACTATTCTTTCTTCTCGCTCTCTTCCTCTTCGGGAACCGACTTGCTGGCGGTTAACAGGAACGGTGACTGCTGCCAGCGGGTGCGCTTGCCTTGCAGCAGCGTACGCGCCAGTACCACGCCAATCGCCAGCGAGAGCAGCAGCATCAGGCGCAAAATATTGGTGGTGTTGTCCACCTGTTTGGCTTCGGTTGGCAGGGTGTGGGTGTCGAGTGTCAGACGTAAATAGCCAAGCGGACCATTCTTGCCCTGAATAGGTTCGACGATTTGTTGGTTGAAATAACCCCCGGCTTTTTTGCCGTCCAGCGCCAGCCTGTCGCGCACGTCAACATGCTCACCCGCGCGGGCAATCAGGTCGCCCTGTTCATCGTACACGCCTGCATCCAGAATACGGCTGTTTTCCGTAAGCTGGCGCAATACCTGGGCTATCCGCTTATCATCCGGCGTTTCGGTGCGCATAGACGGCGCAACGTTGAGCGTCACCTGGCGTGCCAGGGTACGGGCCAGCTCTTCAAACTGCGGGTTACGCTGTCGCTGGTGATTCTGGCTAAACCAGGATGCCCCCTGCATAAGCGCCACTAATAGTGCGAGACAGATCAGGACAATCACGGCGCGATGAAGCCGGAATTTCAGTTTTGCGCGAGCCATATTCCACCTGCTTAAAATTTACGGCTTAATGTTGCCAGAAGTGATGGTTACAGGGTAGCCTCATGCGTTATTTTCCCTCTGGAACCTTCCGGCGCGAACGAAATTACAGGAGCTTCAATGCCGAACATTACCTGGTGCGACCTGCCAACGGATGTCTCTTTATGGCCAGGATTGCCGCTCTCTTTAAGTGGCGATGAGGTGATGCCTCTCGATTACCACGCTGGCCGTAGCGGCTGGCTGCTGTACGGACGCGGCCTGGATAAGCAACGCCTCACCCAGTATCAAACCAAACTGGGCGCAGCGATGGTCATCGTTGCGGCCTGGTGCGTGGAAGATTATCAGGTCATTCGCCTGGCGGGTTCCCTGACGCAGCGCGCCACGCGTCTGGCGCACGACGCCGGGCTGGACGTTGCCCCGCTCGGCAAAATTCCGCACCTGAAAACGCCCGGCCTGCTGGTAATGGACATGGACTCTACCGCCATTCAGATCGAATGTATTGACGAGATCGCTAAACTGGCGGGCAGCGGCGAGCTGGTGGCGGAAGTCACCGAGCGCGCGATGCGCGGCGAGCTGGATTTCACCGCCAGCCTGAGACAGCGCGTGGCGACCCTGAAGGGGGCCGATGCTAACATTTTGCGTCAGGTGCGCGATGAACTGCCCCTGATGCCGGGGTTGACGCAGCTGGTGCTCAAGCTGGAGACGCTCGGCTGGAAAGTGGCGATTGCTTCCGGCGGGTTCACCTTCTTTGCCGACTACCTGCGTGACAAGCTGCGTCTGACCACCGTGGTGGCAAACGAGCTGGAGATCATGGACGGCAAACTCACCGGACAGGTCATCGGCGACATCGTGGATGCGCAGTACAAAGCCAATACGCTGACGCGTCTGGCGGAGAAATATGACATTCCGGTCGAGCAGACCGTCGCCATCGGCGATGGCGCGAACGATCTGCCGATGATCAAAGTTGCCGGGCTGGGTATTGCCTACCATGCCAAGCCGAAAGTGAATGAAAAGACGGAAGTCACTATCCGTCATGCTGATCTGATGGGGGTGTTCTGCATTCTCTCCGGCAGCATTAATCAAAAATAGCGGCCTGCTTTTGTAGGCCGGGTAAGCGTCAGCGCCACCCGGCGCGCAGACCGCACAGAAATAACGAGGTAAACCGTGGCGAAAGCTCCAAAACGCGCATTTGTCTGTAATGAATGTGGTGCGGATTATCCGCGCTGGCAGGGGCAATGCAGCGCCTGTCATGCCTGGAACACCATCACCGAAGTGCGTGGTGTGGCGGCTTCGCCGAGCGTGGCCCGCAATGAACGGCTGAGCGGCTATGCGGGCAATGCAGGCGTGTCGAAGGTACAAAAACTTTCGGATATCAGCCTGGAAGCACTGCCGCGCTTTTCCACCGGATTCAAAGAATTTGACCGCGTGCTCGGCGGTGGCGTAGTGCCGGGCAGCGCCATTCTGATCGGCGGTAACCCGGGCGCGGGTAAATCGACCCTGCTGCTGCAAACGCTCTGCAAGCTCGCCGAACAGATGAAAACCCTGTACGTCACGGGGGAAGAATCACTCCAGCAGGTGGCGATGCGCGCGCACCGCCTCGGCCTGCCGACCGGCAATCTGAATATGCTCTCGGAAACCAGCATCGAGCAGATCTGCATGATCGCCGAAGAAGAGCAGCCGAAGCTGATGGTGATCGACTCCATTCAGGTGATGCACATGGCGGATATCCAGTCGTCACCGGGGAGCGTGGCGCAGGTGCGTGAAACCGCAGCCTACCTGACGCGCTTTGCCAAAACGCGCGGCGTAGCGATAGTGATGGTGGGCCATGTCACCAAAGACGGCTCGCTGGCCGGCCCGAAGGTGCTTGAACACTGTATCGACTGCTCGGTGATGCTCGACGGCGATGCGGATTCCCGTTTTCGTACCCTGCGCAGCCATAAAAACCGCTTTGGCGCGGTGAATGAGCTGGGCGTGTTTGCCATGACCGAGCAGGGGCTGCGCGAAGTCAGCAACCCGTCGGCCATCTTCCTGAGCCGTGGCGACGAGATCACGTCCGGTAGTTCGGTGATGGTGCTGTGGGAGGGGACGCGTCCGCTGCTGGTTGAAATTCAGGCGCTGGTGGATCACTCGATGATGGGCAACCCGCGGCGCGTGGCGGTCGGTCTGGAACAGAACCGCCTGGCGATCCTGCTGGCGGTGCTGCACCGTCACGGCGGTCTGCAAATGGCGGATCAGGATGTGTTCGTCAACGTGGTTGGTGGGGTGAAGGTGACGGAAACCAGCGCGGACCTGGCGCTGCTGCTGGCGATGGTCTCCAGCCTGCGCGACAGACCGTTGCCGCAGGATCTGGTAGTATTTGGCGAGGTGGGGCTGGCTGGCGAGATCCGCCCGGTGCCGAGCGGTCAGGAGCGTATCTCCGAAGCGGCAAAACATGGCTTCCGCCGCGCGATTGTTCCGGCCGCCAACGTGCCGAAAAAAATCCCGGAAGGGATGAAGGTTTTTGGCGTTAAAAAACTCGCAGATGCGTTAAATGTCTTTGACGACTTATAATTACGTATTCGATTTTGCAGGAGGCACCGTAATTTATGTCATCATTTGACTACATCAAGACCGCTATCCGCCAGAAAGGCTGCACGTTGCAGCAGGTGGCGGACGCCAGCGGCATGACCAAGGGCTACCTGAGCCAACTGCTGAATGCCAAAATCAAAAGCCCCAGCGCGCAGAAACTGGAAGCGCTGCACCGTTTTCTGGGGCTTGAATTTCCGCGGATGCAAAAGAACATCGGCGTGGTGTTCGGTAAGTTCTACCCGCTGCATACCGGGCATATCTATCTGATCCAGCGCGCCTGTAGCCAGGTCGACGAGCTGCATATCATCATGGGTTATGATGAAACCCGCGATCGCCAGCTGTTTGAAGACAGCGCCATGTCGCAGCAGCCCACCGTGCCTGACCGCCTGCGCTGGCTACTTCAGACCTTTAAGTACCAGAAAAATATACGCATTCATGCTTTCAACGAAGAGGGCATGGAGCCGTACCCGCACGGCTGGGACGTGTGGAGCAACGGCATCAAAGCGTTTATGGAAGAGAAGGGCATTGCGCCTAACTGGATCTACACCTCTGAAGAGTCCGACGCGCCGCAGTTCCGCGAGCATCTGGGCATTGAGACGGTGCTGATCGATCCTAAACGCACCTTCATGAACATCAGCGGGGCGCAGATCCGCGAGAACCCGTTCCGCTACTGGGACTATATCCCGACCGAGGTGAAGCCGTTCTTCGTGCGTACGGTGGCGATCCTCGGCGGCGAGTCGAGCGGGAAATCGACGCTGGTAAATAAGCTGGCTAACATCTTCAATACCACCAGTGCGTGGGAGTATGGTCGCGATTACGTCTTCTCACACCTTGGCGGCGACGAGATGGCGTTGCAGTATTCCGACTACGATAAAATCGCGCTCGGTCATGCCCAGTACATTGATTTCGCGGTGAAATATGCTAATAAAGTCGCCTTTATTGATACCGATTTCGTCACCACGCAGGCGTTCTGTAAAAAGTACGAGGGACGCGAGCACCCGTTTGTGCAGGCGCTGATTGACGAATACCGCTTTGACCTGGTGATCCTGCTGGAAAACAACACCCCGTGGGTAGCCGACGGCATGCGCAGCCTGGGCAGCTCGGTGGACAGGCGGGAATTTCAGTCCATGCTGGTAGAGATGCTTAACGAGAACAACGTTGAGTTTGTCCATGTGGAAGAGTCGGATTACGACACCCGTTTCCTGCGCTGCGTCGAGCTGGTGAAGGAGATGATGGGGGAGCAGGGTTAATAACTTCCCCTCTTCCACCAGGAGAGGGGACTTTAATCTCCCTCTCCCTTTGGGAGAGGGCCGGGGTGAGGGAATCAGCCCACTCAATACTCAACCACCACCTTCCCACGCATATGCCCCTCCAGCACCTTGCGGTGCGCTTCGGTAATGCTTTCCACGCTTAGCCCGTGCAGCGTTTCGCTGAGCGAGCTTTCCACCACGCCGTTATCCACCAGCTTCGCTACCTCATTTAAAATCTCACCCTGACGCGCCATATCCGCGGTCTGGTACATGCTGCGGGTGTACATAAACTCCCAGTGCAGGGCGGCAGATTTAGACTTCAGCTTGTCCTGGTTCAGCGGATGCGCGTTTTCAACGATGGAACAAATGTGTCCCTGAGGGGCAATCAGATCGCTGACCGCATCCCAGTGCCCGTCGGTATCGTTGAGGATAAAAATGTAATCCACAAAGGTGAGCCCCTGTTTCGCCAGTTCACCCTTCAGGTCGCGGTAATTTACGACAATGTCAGCGCCGCGATCGCGACACCACCGGGCGGAATCTTCTCGTGAGGCAGTTGCGACGATCTTCACCTTGCTGTTGTGCTTCGCAAACGGGATCGCCAGCGATCCGACTCCACCCGCGCCGCCAATTATCAGCAGCGTTTTATCTGCGTCGGCATCCTGAATCTTCAGCCGTTCAAACAGACCTTCCCACGCGGTGAGCGCGGTTAAGGGTAGTGCAGCGGCTGCCGCCCAGCCGAGGCTTGCAGGCTTGTGCCCGACAATGCGCGCATCGATCAGCTGATGCGTGGTATTGCTGCCCGGGCGGGTGATATCCCCCGCGTACCACACTTCGTCACCCGGTTTGAATCCGGTGACGCCAGCCCCAACGGCTTTGACGATCCCGCTGGCATCCCACCCGAGAATGCGCGGCTCCTTCAGTCCGCTTTTAGCAATGCCTGCATGTACTTTGGTGTCCACCGGGTTTACGGAGACGGCTTTCACCTCCACCAGCAGATCGTGTTCGCCGGGCTGCGGCATCGGCGGGGTGATTTCAACGAAGGTGGAGGGATTTTCTGGGTTAACGGCAATGGCTTTCACTGACATGGTGTGCTCCTCAATGGCATGCGTTTTGTTGAGGCTAGTCTATTAAGTGGTCAGCTGCATGATAAGATGGACAATCCAGAACTCAGCGTTCGTACAGGGTGAACAATCATGTTTAAACAGCTTCAGGATATGGCGCTGTTTGCGCTGGTGGCCGAGATGGGCAGCTTTACCGCGGCGGCGCAGAAGGCGGAACTGCCGAAATCCAGCGTCAGCCAGCGGATTAGCCAGCTGGAGCAACAGGTGGGGATCCGCCTGTTGAATCGCACCACGCGCAGAATAAGCCTGACGTTTGCGGGCGAACACTATCTGGTGCACTGTCGTGAGATGCTGGCGGCCAGCGAGCGTGCGGAGTATGCCATTCAGCGGCTGCGCGAAAACCCCAGCGGGCGGCTGCGGATCACCTGTCCGGCGGGAATTGGTGCGACGCTGCTGGCGCATATGAATGCCGAGTTTCAGCTTCGCTATCCTGATGTGTCGCTGGATGTGTCGATCTCTGACGACGTGGTGGATCTGGTCGAGTCTGGCTTTGACGTGGCGCTGCGCACCGGCAAACCGCAGGATTCTTCCCTGATTGGCCGCATGATTGGGCACTGTCCGCGCTACATGCTGGCCTCGCCCCACTACCTGGCGCGTCGGGCGCCGTTAATCCATCCCCGACAGCTGGTGGAGCACCGCTGCATTACGCACCGGGCATGGTCGGAGTGGCTTCTGCGAAGCGAGAGTGAGGATTATCGGTATCTGCCGGATAACGCCCATATGACCGATAACCTGGTGTACGCCCGGGAATGCGCCATTGCCGGGGCGGGGATCACGCTGTTACCCGCATTCCTGCTGGAAGATAAGATCGAAAAGGGCGCGCTGGTGAAGGTGCTGCCGGCGTGGAGCGTTGAGGGAAACGATCTCTGGCTGGCCTACCCGAGCCGTAAGCTCAATTCGCCTGCGCTGATGAGCTATATCGACTTTGCGATGCAGTTTGATGAGGTGAAGCGGTATTACGTGGGCAAATAAAAAAGCCGGGTGGCGGCTTCGCCTTACCCGGCCTACACACTGTGCGGCCTGATGCCCTCACCCTGGCCCTCTCCCACGGGGAGAGGGTACAAACATAAAAAACGGCAACCGAAGTTGCCGTTTTGCTTTTATTTCGCAATACGCTTGTACTTAATACGCTTCGGCTCCAGCGCGTCTGCGCCCAGCGTGCGTTTCTTGTACTCTTCGTATTCGGTGAAGTTACCTTCGAAGAACTCCACCTTACCTTCGTCCTGGTAGTCCAGGATGTGGGTTGCGATACGGTCCAGGAACCAGCGGTCGTGCGAGATAACCATCGCGCAGCCCGGGAACTCCAGCAGGGCGTTTTCCAGCGCGCGCAGGGTTTCGATGTCCAGATCGTTGGTAGGTTCATCAAGCAGCAGAACGTTGCCGCCAACCTGGAGCAGTTTCGCCAGGTGCAGACGACCGCGCTCACCGCCGGACAGCTCGCCCACGCGTTTGCCCTGGTCGGTGCCCTTGAAGTTAAAGCGGCCAACGTAGGCGCGGCTTGGCATCTCGGTGTTGCCGATACGCATGATATCCAGACCGCCGGAAACCTCTTCCCACACGGTTTTGCTGTTATCCATTGCGTCGCGGAACTGGTCCACGGAGGCCAGCTTCACAGTCTCACCCAGGGTGATGGAGCCGCTGTCAGGCTGTTCCTGACCGGACATCATGCGGAACAGGGTGGATTTACCCGCGCCGTTCGGACCGATGATGCCGACGATAGCGCCTTTCGGTACGGAAAAGGTCAGATCGTCGATCAGCACACGGTCGCCGTAGGACTTACGCAGGTTAGTCACTTCCACCACTTTATCCCCCAGACGTGCGCCAGGTGGAATAAACAGTTCGTTGGTTTCGTTACGTTTCTGGTATTCAGTGTTGTTCAGCTCTTCGAAGCGTGCCAGACGGGCTTTGCCCTTAGACTGACGGCCTTTCGCGCCCTGACGCACCCACTCCAGCTCTTTCTCAATAGACTTACGGCGGGCGGCTTCCTGAGACGCTTCCTGCGCCAGACGCTGGTCTTTCTGCTCCAGCCAGGAAGAGTAGTTGCCTTCCCACGGAATACCTTCGCCGCGGTCCAGCTCCAGGATCCAGCCTGCCACGTTATCAAGGAAGTAACGGTCGTGGGTAATCGCCACCACGGTGCCTTCGAAGTCGTGCAGGAAGCGTTCCAGCCACGCCACGGATTCGGCATCCAGGTGGTTGGTAGGTTCGTCGAGCAGCAGCATGTCTGGTTTTTCCAGCAGCAGACGGCACAGCGCCACGCGGCGGCGTTCACCACCGGACAGGTTAGCGATTTTCGCATCCCAGTCTGGCAGACGCAGGGCATCGGCCGCGCGCTCCAGCTGCACGTTCAGGTTGTGACCGTCGTGCGCCTGGATAATCTCTTCATACTTGCCCTGTTGTGCAGCAAGCTTGTCGAAGTCCGCATCCGGCTCGGCGTATTTGGCATACACTTCATCCAGACCTTTCAGGGCGTTAACCACCTCGGATACCGCTTCTTCAACGGATTCACGTACGGTGTGTTCCGGGTTCAGCTGAGGTTCCTGCGGCAGGTAGCCGATCTTGATGCCAGGCTGCGGACGGGCTTCACCTTCGATGTCTGTATCGATGCCGGCCATGATGCGCAGCAGGGTGGACTTACCGGCACCGTTGAGACCCAGAACACCGATTTTTGCGCCCGGGAAGAAGCTCAGCGAGATATTTTTAAGAATATGACGTTTCGGCGGGACAACTTTGCCGACACGATGCATGGTATAAACGAATTGAGCCACGTTGGACTTCGCCTCTTTTATCGTGATGAGAATGAATTTCAGCCTCGAAGTGTAGCCTTTTTCACGCCCTAATCCCAGCCAGGAACGTCGGGAGTGTTAAAACGCGCAAGAAAGGTAAAAAAGTGTCCATGACGTGGCGCGTTGTGGGATGCCTGGTTAGCATAAGTTGATGTAACTTTGACGTGGCAAGACGCTGCAACTGACGAAAAACAATGAGGAAGAGCTTGTGGAAAAAGCCAAACGGGTGGTCTGGCGTCTGCTGGCTGCCAGCGTATGCGTAATGGCGGTAAGCCAGGCGGTGCATGCCGATTCACTGGATGAACAACGTAACCGCTATGCCCAGATTAAACAGGCATGGGACAACAAGCAGATGGATACCGTTCAGGCGCTGATGCCGACGCTGAAGGATTATCCGCTGTATCCGTATCTTGAGTATCGCCAGATCACGGACGATCTCATGAATCAACCGACCGTCACCGTGAATAACTTCATTCAGGCGAACCCGACCCTACCGCCTGCGCGCACCCTGAAGTCCCGGTTTGTGAACGAGCTGGCCCGTCGCGAAGACTGGCGCGGCCTGCTGGCTTTCAGCCCGGATAAACCGGGCGCGACGGAAGCGCAGTGTAATTACTATTATGCGAAATGGGCGACCGGTCAGCAGGAGGAAGCCTGGGCCGGTGCGAAAGAGCTGTGGTTGACGGGCAAAAGCCAGCCAAACGCCTGTGACCCGCTGTTCAGCGCCTGGCGCGCCTCGGGCAAGCAGGATCCGCTCTCTTACCTGGAACGTATTCGCCTGGCGATGAAGGCCGGAAACACCCGGCTGGTCTCCGTGCTGGCGGGCCAGATGCCCGCGGATTATCAGACCATTGCCTCGGCCGTTATCAGTCTGGCAAACGATCCTAATACCGTGCTGACGTTTGCGCGTTCCACCGGCGCGACCGATTTTACCCGCCAGATGGCGGCGGTGGCCTTTGCCAGCGTGGCGCGTGATGATGTGGAAAACGCCCGGCTGATGATCCCGCAACTGGTGCAGGCCCAGCAGCTTAATGACGATCAAACCCAGGAGCTGCGCGATATCGTGGCGTGGCGACTGATGGGAACAGATGTCACCGACGAACAGGCGCGCTGGCGTGACGATGCGGTGATGCGTTCAAACTCTGTCTCGCTGGTGGAGCGTCGCGTGCGCATGGCGCTGGGAACAGGCGATCGTCGTGGCCTCAATACCTGGCTGGCGCGTCTGCCGATGGATGCCAAAGAGAAAGATGAATGGCGTTACTGGCAGGCGGACCTGCTGCTGGAGCGTGGGCGTGACGATGAAGCCAAAGAGATCCTCCACTCCCTGATGCAGCAGCGCGGATTCTACCCGATGGCGGCAGCGCAGCGTCTGGGCGAGGAGTACACCCTGAAGATCGACAAAGCGCCAGCCAACGCGAACCCGGCGCTGACGCAGGGGCCGGAAATGGCGCGCGTGCGCGAGCTGATGTACTGGAATCTGGATAATACCGCGCGCAGCGAGTGGGCGAATCTGGTTACCAGCCGTACCACCGATGAGAAAGCGCAGCTTGCCCGCTATGCGTTTGATAATCGCTGGTGGGATCTGAGCGTGCAGGCGACGATCGCCGGCAAGCTGTGGGATCATCTCGAAGAGCGTTTCCCGCTGGCTTACAAGGATCTGTTCGATCGCTACACCAGCGGCAAAGATATTCCGCAAAGCTACGCGATGGCGATCGCCCGTCAGGAGAGCGCCTGGAACCCGAAAGTGCGTTCTCCGGTGGGTGCCAGCGGCCTGATGCAGATTATGCCGGGCACCGCGACGCACACGGTGAAGATGTTTAATATTCCAGGCTACAGTAGCCCGTCCCAGCTGCTGGATCCGGAGACCAACATCAACATCGGTACCAGCTACTTGCAGTACGTCTATCAGCAGTTCGGTAATAACCGTATCTTCGCGTCAGCGGCGTACAACGCCGGGCCTGGCCGCGTGCGGACATGGCTTGGCAACAGCGCAGGGCGCATCGACGCCGTGGCGTTTGTCGAGAGCATTCCATTCTCGGAAACGCGCGGCTATGTGAAGAACGTGCTGGCGTATGACGCCTACTATCGCTACTTCATGGGGCAGAAAGATACCCTGATGAGCGATGCCGAGTGGCAGAGACGTTACTGATCGGCGCGGGTTGTGTTATGCTGTACTCGCTAATGAGTACAAGAGGCAGCATAACATGACCCAGCATTCCCCGTATTCCTCGGCCATGGCCGAACAGCGTCATCAGGAGTGGCTTCGTTTTGTGGAGTTGCTCCGCCAGTCTTATGACAAAGATCTGCATTTACCGTTGCTACAGCTGATGCTGACGCCAGACGAACGTGAAGCGCTGGGCACGCGGGTACGCATTATTGAGGAACTGCTGCGCGGCGAAATGAGCCAGCGCGAGCTGAAAAACGAGCTGGGCGCGGGTATCGCGACCATCACCCGGGGTTCAAACAGCCTGAAGTCGGCGCCGGTTGAACTGCGTCAGTGGCTGGAAGCGGTATTGCTGAAAAACGCCGGATGACGGCTTCGGCTTATCCGGCCTACAAACTTAACGATAAATCGCGTTATGAAAAGGACTTAACGCCAGAATAACGGCCTGGTGGTAAACGCCTGAACGCGTAAGCTTGCCACCCGTAAAGACGCCAATCGCCCCCTCTTTACGACCAATTTCATCAATGCCGGTGTAGTGCGACATTACCGGCCCCAGCGCCTCACCCGCGCGGACTTTCTCCAGTATGACTTCCGGTAGCGGCAGCGTGGCTGAACGCGCTTCGCCGCGCTGCTCACGGCTTTCAATGACAACCCAGCTGAAGGTCGCCCCTTCGTCGATACCTGCTTCAATCGCGACCCAGAAGTCAGCGTCTGGCGCGGCGGCTTTCGCATTCGCCACGCGATTTCGTGCGCCAGCGCGTGTTTCCTCGCTGCCAAACGGCTGTTCCGGCACACCGCTCTCGACGCCGACGGCGTCAATATGGCAGGATCCTTCGCCGAAGATCTCTTCAAATGCCCTTAGAATTGCCTGAATTTTGGCAGGATTGGTGGTAGCAGAGACAACATGGTGCATAATTAAGCTCGATTTAAAAAATTCATCGCAGTATAACGGAAAAAAAGCATGTTACAGGTATACCTTGTTCGCCACGGTGAAACGCAGTGGAACGCCGAGCGACGTATTCAAGGCCAGTCAGACAGTCCTCTCACCGACAAAGGTGTGCAGCAAGCGTGGCAGGTGGCAGAGCGCGCCAGAACGCTGGGTATCACTCACGTCATCTCCAGTGATTTAGGCCGCACGCAGCAGACGGCACGCATCATCGCCGATGCCTGTGGCTGCGACGTGATCCTCGAACCGCGCCTGCGCGAGCTGGATATGGGTGTGCTGGAAAAACGTCCTATCGATACGCTGACGGAAACCGAAGAAGGCTGGCGTCGCACGCTGGTGAACGGCACTGAAGATGGTCGCATCCCTGAGGGGGAATCCATGCAGGAGCTGAGCGTGCGCATGCATGCCGCGCTGGCCGAGTGCCTGAAACTCCCGGCAGGTAGCCGACCGCTGCTGGTGAGCCACGGTATCGCGCTGGGTTGTCTGGTAAGCACCATTCTGGGACTGCCGGCTTACGCCGAGCGTCGTTTGCGTCTGCGCAACTGCTCCATTTCCCGTATCGACTATCAGGAAAGTGCCTGGCTGGCATCGGGGTGGGTGGTTGAGATGGCAGGGGACATTTCGCATCTTGATGCCCCTGCACTGGACGAATTGCAGCGTTAACGACGTACCGGAATCAGGAATTCCATACGCAGATTGATAGGGCCTTCTTCCGGTTTAGCATCTTGCGCCGGATAGTAGCGCTCAATGTCCTGACCTTTACGGCGATTCAGATTCAGCATCGGCATGCAGGTCCCGTAAACGGTCAGGATGAACTCCTGAACGCCCGTTCCTAAACCTTCGTATGAGAACATCACATACTCGCCGCCTTCCAGCACGACAGGCTTCGAGCCATGAATGTAACCGTTCGCCATGTCAGGCGTCAGCGCCGTGGTATAGAACACCTCCTGCTCGTCATCTTTTTCCTGGCTTGGATGCGTTTCGTTCAAACCATACAGAATCGGCGGGATCGCCGGAGCGTGGCTTAAAAATTCGCGCCAGAACTGAACGCGCATCTGATGGCGGAACTCGGAGATCTGCTCCAGGGAGCAGGAGTAGCTCTGCGTGGTGCCGACCAGGTGCGTTTCCGGCAGGGAGATGATTTCATATTTTGGCATCGCGAACTCGCCCAGACGCAGCGGCGGACGCATACCAAAGGAGCTCCAGTCCGGCGAGCGGCGATAAAGCGCTGGCGTTAACGAGAACTGTTTTTTAAAGGCGCGGGTGAAGGTTTGCTGCGAATCGAAACGATATTGCAGGGCAATATCCAGGATTGGTCGCGCGGTCAGGCGCAACGCAACAGCAGACTTTGATAAACGACGTGCGCGAATATAGGCACCGATAGCATGACCGGTGACATCCTTGAACATCCTTTGCAGATGCCACTTGGAATAGCCTGCTTTTGCCGCCACATTATCCAGTGACAAAGGCTGGTCGAGATGACCTTCCAGCCAGGTGAGCAGGTCGCGAATAATTCCAGCCTGATCCATATACTATCCTCATCCTTAAAACTGCCGCAGGTGCCTGTTTACAGGTTAGCGGATAATAGCATTTTCTGACGTTTTAGCATTCAGTGTTTTTTTTGCGCATAAATGCTTTTTGTGGTGATTTATGTGCGGATATATTCTAATCCTGTGATCTTGCTACATTTTTATCTAACCTGTTGAATAATCGCTCAGCGTAATTTTTTATGAATGGTAACAATATGAAATACAAGGTTTTAGTCTTTGCAGCACTGGCGCTGATGGCAGGGCGCGTGGCGCAGGCGGAGCAAATTGGTTCCGTGGATACCGTGTTTAAAATGTTTGGGCCGGACCACAAAATTGTGGTGGAAGCCTTTGACGATCCGGACGTTAAAAACGTCACCTGCTATGTCAGCCGGGCGAAGACCGGCGGGATTAAAGGCGGCCTGGGGCTGGCTGAAGACACGTCTGACGCGGCCATCTCCTGCCAGCAGGTTGGTCCGGTGGAATTGAGTGACAAAATCAAAAACGGCAAAGCGCAGGGCGATGTCGTATTCCAGAAACGGACCTCGCTGGTGTTCAAAAAGCTACAGGTGGTCCGTTTTTATGACGCGAAGCGTAACACCCTGGCTTATCTGGCCTACTCGGACAAAGTCGTGGAAGGCTCACCGAAAAACGCGATTAGCGCGGTGCCGATTATGCCGTGGCATTGATAAAAAAAACGGCGCAAAAGCGCCGTTTTTTACTGCGTGACGGGAGAATTACTCCTGGAGGTCACCGCAGAAACGATAGCCTTCACCATGGATCGTGGCGATGATTTCCGGCGTATCAGGCGTAGATTCGAAATGTTTACGAATACGACGGATGGTTACGTCAACGGTACGATCGTGTGGCTTCAGCTCACGACCGGTCATTTTCTTCAGCAGTTCTGCACGAGACTGAATCTTGCCCGGGTTCTCGCAGAAGTGCAGCATCGCGCGGAATTCACTGCGCGGCAGTTTGTACTGCTCACCGTTCGGGCTAATCAGCGAACGGCTATTGATATCAAGTTCCCAGCCGTTGAATTTGTAGCTGTCGACGCTACGACGCTCTTCACTGACCGTACCCAGATTCATGGTGCGGGACAGCAGGTTGCGTGCACGAATGGTTAACTCGCGAGGGTTGAACGGCTTGGTGATGTAGTCATCCGCGCCGATTTCCAGACCAAGAATTTTATCAACCTCGTTGTCACGGCCTGTCAGGAACATCAACGCGACGTTCGCCTGTTCACGCAGTTCGCGCGCCAGAAGAAGCCCGTTTTTGCCCGGCAGGTTGATATCCATAATCACCAGGTTGATATCATTTTCAGAAAGGATCTGATGCATCTCTGCGCCATCGGTCGCTTCAAAGACATCGTAGCCTTCTGCTTCGAAAATGCTCTTTAACGTGTTGCGTGTTACCAACTCGTCTTCAACGATAAGAATGTGCGGGGTCTGCATGTTTGCTACCTAAATTGCCAACTAAATCGAAACAGGAAGTACAAAAGTCCCTGACCTGCCTGATGCATGTCGCAAATTAACATGATCGGCCTAACGTGACTAAAGTACGTAATTGCGTTCTTGATGCACTTTCCATCAACGTCAACAACATCATTAGCTTGGTCGTGGGTACTTTCCCTTTGGACCCGACAGTGTCAAAAACGGCTGTCATCCTAACCATTTTAACAGCAACATAACAGGCTAAGTGACACCGGACACCCAATAAAACTACGCTTCGTTGACATATATCAAGTTCAATTGTAGCACGTTAACAGTTTGATGAAATCATCGTAGCTGAATGCTAGCCTTTGTCACAATTTTTCAATAAACCAACTAGTTGCGGACATTGATTGATAAACGGTACGAATCCAATCCGAAAAGAGTATTCATATGGTCATTATCATTACAAAACATAAGGATAATGGACTTCTGTTAACATTCTAACTGATTGTTCAGTCACAAAATAGTTTAGCTTTTTTTAATTGTTGTGAAACGCTATTTCGGTGATTTGTGTTGCAAAATTGTAAATTCGTGCTGCGTAATATGTTGAACTGAATCACATTTTTACCTGCTAACTGATTAAAAAGAGAACGTAAATGCATCTGTCGATTGTGCTGGTGGCGCCAGCAAGAGCTGAAAATATTGGCGCTGCGGCGCGTGCCATGAAGACTATGGGTTTTACCGATTTGCGTATTGTGGACAGCACCGCACATCTGGAGCCTGCTGCGCGCTGGGTGGCGCACGGTTCGGGTGATATTCTTGATAATATAACCACTTACGCTACGCTCGCCGACGCACTACACGATATTTCGTTTACCGTCGCGACGACCGCGCGCAGCCGGGCGAAGTTTCACTATTACGCCACGCCTGCTGAACTGGTGCCGATGCTGGAAGAAAAAAGCCAGTGGCTGGAGAAAGCCGCGCTGGTGTTTGGGCGAGAAGATTCCGGGCTGACTAACGAAGAGCTGGCGCTGGCTGACGTGCTGACGGGCGCGCCAATGGTGGCGGATTATCCGTCACTCAATCTGGGGCAGGCGGTGATGGTCTATTGCTATCAATTAGCATCCTTAATACAAATTTCTCAGCCACCGGCGACAGTTTCGGATGAAAACCAGCTGGCGGCACTGCGTGTTCGTGCAGATAAGCTTCTTGAGCAGTTGGGCGTCGCTGACGATCAAAAAATGGTGGACTGGTTACAGCAGCGCCTGGGGCGTCTTGAACAGCGCGACACGGCAATGCTGCACCGATTGCTTCATGATATTGAAAAAAAATTAGCCGAGTAAAATAGTGTCATAGGTTTTTATTATGGCCGATCCTGCTGATGTCTGGGGTTGCATCTGGGGTATTCCGATGAAAATAAATCTGCCCGCAGCGGGACGTGAGAATGTCCCGAATTGTGATCAAATTAAAAATTCATTGACTTAAGGGGCTCGATCCTTTAACCCTAAAAGAATAGAGCACAGACAGATAATAATGACAGAGTACACAACATCCATGAAACGCATCAGCATCACCACCATTACTACAACCATCATCATTACCACAGGTAACGATGCGGGCTGACGCGTACAGGAAAAACAGAAAAAAGCCCGCACCTGAACAGTGCGGGCTTTTTTTTCGGCTAAAGGAAATGAGGTAGAACCATGCGAGTGTTGAAGTTCGGCGGTACGTCAGTGGCAAATGCAGAACGTTTTCTGCGTGTTGCCGATATCCTGGAAAGCAACGCCAGGCAGGGGCAGGTTGCCACCGTGCTCTCTGCCCCGGCCAAAATCACGAACCACCTGGTGGCGATGATTGAAAAAACCATCGGTGGTCAGGATGCACTGCCGAACATCAGCGACGCCGAGCGTATCTTCGCCGATCTGCTTCAGGGGCTGGCCGACGCCCAGCCTGGTTTCCCGCTGGCGCAGCTGAAAAGCACCGTTGAACTCGAATTTGCCCAGATTAAACACGTTCTTCACGGTATCAGCCTGCTTGGCCAATGCCCGGACAGCATCAACGCGGCGCTGATTTGCCGGGGTGAAAAACTCTCTATCGCCATCATGGCAGGCGTGCTGGAAGCGCGCGGTCACCACGTGACGGTCATCGATCCGGTTGAAAAACTGCTGGCTGTGGGCCACTACCTTGAATCCACCGTCGACATTGCCGAGTCGACACGCCGTATTGCGGCGAGCAAAATCCCGTCTGACCATATGATCCTGATGGCAGGCTTCACCGCCGGGAACGAGAAGGGTGAACTGGTGGTGCTGGGGCGTAACGGCTCTGACTACTCCGCTGCCGTGCTGGCGGCCTGTTTACGCGCAGACTGTTGTGAGATCTGGACTGACGTCGACGGCGTTTATACCTGCGATCCGCGCCAGGTACCGGACGCCAGGCTGCTGAAGTCGATGTCGTACCAGGAAGCGATGGAGCTCTCCTACTTCGGCGCTAAAGTTCTTCACCCGCGTACCATCTCCCCGATTGCCCAGTTCCAGATCCCTTGCCTGATTAAAAACACCGGTAACCCCCAGGCGCCGGGCACGCTGATTGGCGCCAGCGCGGATGAAGATGACCTGCCGGTGAAAGGCATTTCTAACCTCAACAATATGGCGATGTTCAGCGTCTCCGGCCCGGGGATGAAGGGGATGGTCGGCATGGCGGCACGCGTTTTTGCCGCTATGTCCCGCAACGGGATCTCCGTGGTGCTGATCACGCAGTCTTCTTCCGAATACAGCATCAGCTTCTGCGTCCCGCAGGGCGATTGCCTGCGCGCCCGTCGCGCGCTGGAAGAAGAGTTCTACCTGGAGCTGAAAGAAGAGCTGCTGGAGCCGCTCTCGATTCAGGAGCGTCTGGCGATTATCTCTGTGGTCGGCGATGGAATGCGCACCCTGCGCGGTATCTCCGCCAAATTCTTTGCCGCGCTGGCTCGGGCTAATATCAATATCGTGGCGATTGCCCAGGGCTCATCCGAGCGTTCCATTTCCGTTGTTGTGGATAACGATGACGCCACTACCGGCGTGCGCGTGGTGCATCAGATGCTGTTCAACACCGACCAGGTGATTGAGCTGTTCCTGGTGGGCGTCGGCGGCGTCGGTGGCGCGCTGCTGGAGCAGGTAAAGCGCCAGCAGGAGTGGCTTAAGAAGAAACATATCGATCTGCGCGTCTGCGGCATTGCGAACTCGAAAGCGTTGCTGACTAACGTCCACGGTCTGAATCTGGAAAACTGGCAGGCGGAGCTGGAAGAGGCGAAAGAGCCATTTAACCTGGGCCGCCTGATCCGCCTGGTGAAAGAATATCACCTGCTTAACCCGGTGATCGTTGACTGTACCTCCAGCCAGGCGGTGGCCGATCAGTACGCGGATTTCCTGCGCGAAGGGTTCCACGTGGTGACGCCGAACAAAAAGGCCAACACCTCGTCGATGGATTACTATCACCAGCTGCGGCTGGCGGCGAGTAAGTCGCGCCGTAAGTTTCTGTATGACACCAACGTGGGCGCGGGCCTGCCGGTCATCGAGAACCTGCAAAACCTGCTGAACGCGGGCGACGAACTACAGCGTTTCTCCGGCATCCTCTCCGGCTCCCTGTCGTTTATCTTCGGCAAGCTGGACGAAGGGATGAGCTTGTCGGAAGCCACCCGCGCCGCGCGCGAGCTGGGCTACACCGAGCCGGATCCGCGTGACGACCTCTCCGGTATGGACGTGGCGCGTAAGCTGCTGATCCTGGTGCGCGAAACCGGCCGCGAGCTGGAGCTTTCGGATATCGTGATTGAGCCGGTGCTGCCAGCAGAATTTGATGACAGCGGTGACGTCAGCGCCTTTATGGCCAGGTTGCCGCAGCTTGACGCCGCCTTTGCCGCACGCGTTGCGAAAGCCCGTGATGAAGGTAAGGTATTGCGCTATGTTGGCAACATTGAAGAAGATGGCGTCTGCCGGGTGAAGATTGCCGAAGTGGATGGCAACGATCCGCTGTACAAGGTGAAAAACGGCGAGAACGCCCTGGCGTTCTACAGCCATTATTATCAGCCACTGCCGCTGGTGCTTCGCGGCTATGGCGCAGGGAATGATGTGACGGCGGCAGGCGTGTTTGCCGATCTGCTGCGTACCCTGTCATGGAAGTTAGGAGTTTAAGATGGTTAAAGTATATGCCCCGGCTTCCAGCGCCAATATGAGCGTCGGATTTGACGTGCTGGGCGCGGCGGTAACGCCGGTGGACGGTTCGCTGCTGGGCGATACGGTTACGGTTGAGGCGGCAGAGCGCTTCAGCCTGAATAACATCGGCCGTTTCGCCAGTAAGCTGCCGTCTGAACCGCGCGAGAATATCGTTTATCAGTGCTGGGAACGCTTCTGTCAGGAGATCGGCAAAAACGTGCCGGTCGCCATGACGCTGGAAAAGAGCATGCCGATTGGTTCGGGGCTGGGCTCGAGCGCCTGCTCGGTGGTCGCCGCGCTGGTGGCGATGAATGAGCACTGCGGCAAGCCGCTGAACAACAGCCGTCTGCTGGCGCTGATGGGCGAGCTGGAAGGGCGCATCTCCGGTAGCATTCATTACGATAACGTTGCGCCGTGCTTCCTCGGCGGCATGCAGCTGATGATCGAAGAAAATGGCATCATCAGCCAGCAGGTGCCAGGGTTTGATGAGTGGCTGTGGGTGCTGGCCTATCCGGGTATTAAAGTTTCTACCGCCGAAGCGCGTGCGATCCTGCCGGCGCAGTATCGTCGTCAGGACTGTATCGCCCACGGCCGTCATCTGGCGGGCTTTATTCACGCCTGCTACACCCGTCAGCCGCAGCTGGCGGCGAAGCTGATGAAAGACGTTATTGCCGAGCCGTATCGCACGAAGCTGCTGCCGGGCTTTAACGAAGCGCGACAGGCATCCATGGATATCGGCGCACAGGCGTGCGGCATCTCCGGCTCCGGCCCGACGCTGTTCGCCTTATGCGACAAGCCAGACACCGCGCAGCGCGTGGCGGACTGGCTCTCTAAACACTACCTGCAAAATCAGGAAGGCTTTGTTCATATCTGCCGTCTGGACACGGCTGGCGCACGAGTACTGGGATAACGAATGAAACTCTACAACCTTAAAGATCATAACGAGCAGGTCAGCTTTGCGCAGGCGGTAACGCAGGGGCTGGGCAAAAATCAGGGGCTGTTCTTCCCCCACGACCTGCCGGAATTTCAACTGACCGACATCGATGAGCTGCTGAAGCAGGACTTTGTCACCCGCAGCACCAAAATTCTGTCTGCGTTTATCGGCGACGAAATCCCGCAGGAGCTGCTCGAAGAGCGCGTGCGTGCGGCGTTTGCTTTCCCGGCGCCGGTGAAGCAGGTGGAGCCTGACGTTGGTTGTCTGGAGCTGTTCCACGGCCCGACGCTGGCGTTCAAAGATTTCGGCGGTCGCTTTATGGCGCAGATGCTGACCCACATCAGCGGCGACAAACCGGTGACCATTCTGACCGCGACTTCAGGCGATACCGGTGCGGCGGTGGCCCATGCGTTCTACGGCCTGAAAAACGTCCGCGTGGTGATCCTCTATCCGAAAGGCAAAATTAGCCCGCTTCAGGAAAAATTGTTCTGCACCCTTGGGGGCAACATTGAAACCGTGGCGATCGACGGCGATTTCGATGCCTGTCAGGCGCTGGTGAAGCAGGCCTTCGATGACGAAGAGCTGAAGGCGGCGCTGGGGCTGAACTCTGCCAACTCCATCAACATCAGCCGTCTGCTGGCGCAGATCTGCTACTACTTCGAAGCGGTGGCGCAGCTGCCGCAGGAGGCGCGCAATCAGCTGGTGGTTTCCGTGCCAAGCGGCAACTTCGGCGACCTGACGGCAGGCCTGCTGGCGAAATCCCTCGGCCTGCCGGTGAAGCGCTTTATCGCCGCCACCAACGCCAACGACACCGTGCCACGCTTCCTGAAAGACGGGAAGTGGGCGCCAAACGCGACGCAGGCCACGCTCTCCAATGCGATGGATGTGTCACAACCTAACAACTGGCCGCGTGTGGAAGAGCTGTTCCGCCGTAAGGTCTGGCGTCTGGGCGATCTGGGTTACGCAGCGGTGACGGACGAAACCACGAAAGCCACCATGCGCGAGCTGAAAGCGGTGGGCTATACCTCTGAGCCGCACGCGGCGATCGCCTATCGTGCCCTGCGCGATCAGCTTCAACCGGGTGAGTATGGCCTGTTCCTCGGCACCGCCCATCCGGCCAAGTTCAAAGAGAGCGTGGAAGCGATCCTGGGGGAAACGCTGCCGCTGCCAAAAGAGCTGGCAGAGCGCGCCGACCTGCCGCTGCTGTCTCATGAACTGCCCGCAGACTTTGCCGCGCTGCGTAAGCTGATGATGACCCGAGCGTAAGTTTGTTGCCCGGTGGCGGCTACGCCTTACCGGGCCTACAACGGCTCAGAATGTAGGCCGGGTAAGCGCTGCGCCACCCGGCTTTTTTATGGAGAAATTAAGGAGAAAAACAGCAGGAAAAAAGCAGAAATTCCCAATAAATGCGGTCACTTAGCGTTTAGGATTGCAGAGAATAACATCCCCCGTTCCCATCACGTACTCTCCTTACATCGGCCCACGTTGGGCAAGAAGAATAAGGAGTCACCTATGTCTACCCTGAAACCTGCACTTATCGCGCTTTCACTGATGCTGGTCGCTCCCATGGTGGTGCAGGCAGCTGAGATCACCCTCGTGCCCGCGGTAAAACTGCAAATTGGCGATCGGGATAATAACGGGCACTACTGGGATGGCGGCCGCTGGCGCGACCATGACTGGTGGAAAGCACACTATGACTGGCGCGATAACCACTGGCGTCCGCACGATGAACATCGCGATCGTGACGATCATCACCGTCATGACGAGCGCCGCCCGGGCCCGGACCGGAAGCACCATTAACACAAACCCCGCCAGCTGGCGGGGTTGTCTTTTATTGCTCGTGACGCTTAAACACCAGCTCGTTTTTTCCTGACGATGCCTCGTCGAAGAAATACCCTTCACTGTTAAAGCCGGTGAGCTGCTCTGGCTTCGTCAGGCGGTTTTGAATGATGAAGCGGCTCATCAGACCGCGCGCTTTTTTGGCGTAGAAGCTGATCACTTTAAATTTGCCGTTTTTCTCGTCGAGGAACACCGGCTTGATAATGTCCGCATCCAGCTTTTTCGGCTTCACCGATTTGAAGTACTCATCGGAGGCCAGGTTGATCACCACGTTGTCCCCCTGGGCTTGCAGCGCCGCGTTAAGCTTGTCGGTAATGACATCGCCCCAGAACTGGTACAGATCTTTGCCTTTGGCGTTTTCCAGGCGGATACCCATCTCCAGCCGATACGGCTGCATCAGATCCAGCGGGCGCAGCACCCCGTACAGGCCGGATAACATGCGCAGATGCTGCTGGGCAAAATCGAAATCGGCTTCGCTAAACGTTTCTGCTTGCAGGCCAGTGTAGACGTCACCTTTAAAGGCCAACAGCGCCTGGCGGGCGTTAGCGGGCGTGAAGTCAGGCTGCCACTCATGAAAACGGGTGGCGTTCAGGTCGGCGAGTTTATCGCTGATGCTCATCAGCGAAGCGATTTGCGGAGCCGAAAGCTTACGCGCCTCGTGGATCAGCTGTTGCGAGTAATCCAGCAATTCCGGCTGGGTATAACGCTCAGTGGCGAGCGGGCTCTGGTAGTCGAGCGTTTTGGCAGGTGAAATCAGAATCAGCATATCCAGTCCTTGCAGGAAATTTAGAGCGACTTTAACAAAAAATCGCCCTGAATTGATCGATAGCTGTTATTGCCGCGGCAAATCATCCCAGGTGCCAGGGGCAATTTGTGACTCGATTTCGGGATAGCGTGAGGCGTCAAAGACGGGCTGTACGCCAAGCTTGCGCTGACGCAGATAATCGCGCGCAATTAGCGCCACAACCGGTGAAAGAAGCAAAATCGCCGTCAGGTTCGTGATGGCCATCAGCGCCATAATGACGTCCGCTATTTGCCAGACCAACGGCATGCTGAGCAGGGAGCCGACGAAAACCATTCCCAGCACACCCGCGCGAAGGACGTTGCGGGCCAGACGCGAATCGACTTTCAGGAAGATAAGGTTGTTTTCGGCATAGATATAGTTCACCGCAATGGAACTAAAGGCAAAAAGTCCCACGACAAGTGCGACAAGGCCCGCGCCCCAGCCGCCGACGAGGGAGACCAGCGCCTGTTGTACCCAATGAATGCCTGCCGTACTACCGGACGGTTGTTCAGCGGCACCGGCCAGCAACATGATCATCGCGCTGGCGGAGCAGATAACAATGGTGTCTGTGAAGACGCCAATCATCTGTACAATGCCCTGCGCGGCGGGATGCGGAGGCCATGATGCGGCGGCTGCGGCGGCATTCGGCGTGGAGCCCATTCCCGCTTCGTTGGAGAACATACCCCGCTGAAAACCCGCAGTGAGTGCCTGGCTAAGGGTGTAACCCAGCGCGCCGGAAGCCGCTTCGCGCCAGCCGAACGCGCTCTGGAAAATGGTGACGATAACGTTCGGCACCTCGTCAATATGTATCGCGCAGACCATCAGGCTGGTGGACACCCACAGCAGCGCCATCAGCGGAACCAGCCACTGCATCAGGCGGGCAACCCCTTTGAGCCCGGTCACAATGGTCAGCAGGGTGAGAAGGGCAAGCGCGCCGCCCGTCAGCCACTCCGGACAATTGAAGGCAAAGCGCAGCGCGTGCGCGACGGAATTTGCCTGAACGGTATTGAAAATAAGGCCATAGGCAATCAGCAAAAAGATCGAGAACAGGACGCCCATCCAGCGCATTCCCAGCCCGCGAGCCATATACCAGGCGGGACCGCCGCGAAACTGACCTTTGCCGTCTTTTTCTTTGTAGAGCTGGGCAAGCGAGCATTCAGCAAAGGAGGTGGCCATACCGATAATCGCCGTCACCCACATCCAGAATACCGCGCCCGGACCGCCCGCGCCGATCGCCAGCGCGACACCGGCCAGGTTACCGCTGCCGACGCGTGCGGCCAGGCTGGTACAGAGCGCCTGAAACGAGGTCAGGCCGCCCGGCTGTGGGGTGACGCTGTTTTTCAGACTTCTGCCAAATTTGCGGATATAGCGAAACTGAATCAGACCGCTGCGCCACGTAAACCAGATACCTGCTCCAGAAAGCAGGTATATCATGATCGAACCCCAGAGGACTTCGTTAATAAAGAAAAAGAAATCAGGCACTAACGTCCCTCTTGTTGATGCCAAAGTGAATATGTAAGCGCTACCACTGATTGTGCATGCTGTTACTTAGCAGCCTGTTAATATTCTGAGTTTATCATACTCTGCCTAAGCGCACTGTCTGCGGTTGCGCTGCCTCTCACTCGTGTTATCATCAGGGCAGACCGGTTACATCCCCCTAACAAGTAAACCTGTCATTTTTCCGCTGCTGGCAAGCTGTCGGTAGTGTGAATTATCCAGGGCACGTTAAAAGAGAAACACTATCATGACGGATAAATTGACCTCCCTTCGTCAGTTCACCACTGTCGTCGCTGACACCGGAGATATCGCGGCAATGAAGCTGTACCAGCCGCAGGATGCCACAACCAACCCTTCTCTGATCCTTAACGCCGCGCAGATCCCTGAGTATCGCAAACTGATCGACGAGGCGGTGACCTGGGCAAAAGCACAGAGCAATGACCGCGCGCAGCAGGTTGTGGATGCCACTGACAAACTGGCAGTGAACATCGGTCTGGAAATCCTGAAGCTCGTTCCTGGCCGTATCTCAACCGAAGTTGATGCTCGCCTGTCCTACGACACCGAAGCCTCTATCGCCAAAGCAAAACGCCTGATCAAGCTGTACAACGATGCGGGCATCAGCAACGACCGTATCCTGATCAAACTGGCCTCTACCTGGCAGGGCATCCGCGCCGCTGAGCAGCTGGAAAAAGAAGGCATCAACTGTAACCTGACTCTGCTGTTCTCCTTCGCGCAGGCACGTGCATGTGCCGAAGCTGGCGTATACCTGATTTCTCCGTTCGTGGGCCGTATTCTGGACTGGTACAAAGCCAACACCGACAAGAAAGAGTACGCGGCGTCTGAAGATCCAGGCGTGATTTCTGTGACTGAAATCTACGAATACTACAAACAGCACGGCTATGAGACCGTTGTTATGGGCGCAAGCTTCCGTAACGTCGGCGAAATCATCGAGCTGGCTGGCTGTGACCGCCTGACCATCGCTCCTGCGCTGCTGAAAGAGCTGGCAGAAAGCGAAGGTGCTATCGAGCGTAAACTGTCCTACACCGGCGAAGTGAAAGCACGCCCTGAGCGCATCACCGAGTCCGAGTTCCTGTGGCAGCACAACCAGGATCCAATGGCGGTAGATAAACTGGCGGACGGTATCCGTAAGTTTGCTATCGACCAGGAAAAACTGGAAAAAATGATCGGCGACCTGCTGTAATCATTCTGCGTGACCGGGTTCCCGGTCACGCGTCTTTCCCCCGCCTCTGTCTGAATTTTCTCTCTGCGTGTATCATTCCCTTTAATCAGTACTTTTTGAATGGAATGGATATGAATACCTTACGCATCGGCTTAGTGTCGATTTCTGACCGCGCCTCCAGCGGTGTTTATCAGGATAAAGGCATCCCTGCTCTGGAAGCGTGGCTGGGCAGCGCGCTCACTACCCCGTTTGAGATCCAGACTCGCCTGATCCCGGACGAGCAGCCGATCATCGAGCAAACCCTGTGTGAACTGGTGGATGAGATGAGCTGCCACCTTGTGCTGACGACGGGCGGAACCGGCCCCGCGCGCCGCGATGTGACGCCGGACGCGACGCTGGCTATTGCCGATCGTGAAATGCCGGGCTTCGGTGAACAGATGCGCCAGATCAGTCTACACTTTGTCCCGACGGCCATTCTTTCCCGTCAGGTAGGGGTGATCCGCAAACAGGCGCTGATCCTGAATCTGCCGGGCCAGCCGAAGTCGATCAAAGAGACCCTCGAAGGGCTTAAAGCGGAAGACGGCAGCGTTATTGTCCACGGTATCTTTGCAAGTGTACCGTATTGTATACAGCTGCTTGACGGTCCGTACGTGGAAACTGACGGCAACGTGGTAGCAGCATTTCGCCCTAAAAGCGCTCGCCGCGAAACAATCTCCTGAAAATCATTAAAATGTGACATTAGCGCCAGCCGCAGTAGCGTGTAAATGGATTTACGATATAGTAATTTTTTCTTTACGATTGCTGTAAAAAATAATCCACAACACATGCACAATGGTTCGCTATGTCACATAACACCCGACCTCTGAATCGCCAGGACTACAAAACCCTCACGCTCGCTGCCCTGGGCGGCGCGCTGGAGTTTTACGACTTCATCATCTTTGTCTTCTTCGCCGCCGTCGTGGGGGCGCTATTTTTCCCGGCTGATATTCCGGAATGGCTGCGTCAGGTGCAAACCTTCGGCATTTTCGCTGCCGGGTATCTGGCGCGTCCGCTGGGCGGCATTGTCATGGCGCACTTTGGCGATCTGGTTGGGCGCAAGAAGATGTTTACCCTCAGCATCCTGCTAATGGCCGTGCCGACGCTGGCGATTGGCCTTTTGCCTACCTATGAGTCGATGGGCATTATCGCCCCGTTATTGCTGCTGCTGATGCGTATCCTCCAGGGCGCGGCCATCGGCGGGGAAGTGCCTGGCGCGTGGGTGTTTGTCGCTGAGCACGTCCCGGTGCGCCGCATCGGCATTGCGTGCGGAACGCTGACCGCAGGGCTGACGATCGGGATCCTGCTTGGCTCCGTGGTTGCAACCATCATCAATACCAGCATGACGCAACAGGCCGTTCACGACTGGGGCTGGCGCATTCCGTTCCTGCTGGGCGGGGCGTTCGGGCTGGTGGCAATGTACCTGCGACGCTGGTTGCAGGAGACGCCAATATTTCTGGAGATGCAGCAGCGGAAGGCGCTGGCGCAAGAACTGCCGGTGAAAACCGTGGTGGTGCGGCATAAAAAAGCGGTAGTGGTGTCGATGCTTCTGACCTGGCTGCTGTCTGCGGGTATCGTGGTGGTCATTTTGATGTCGCCGGTCTGGCTGCAAAAACAGTACGGTTTTGCGCCTGCCGTGACGTTACAGGCGAACAGTATCGCGACAATTATGCTCTGCTTTGGCTGTCTGGCCGCCGGGCTGGCGGCGGATCGTTTCGGCGCCAGCGCGACCTTTATTGTCGGCAGCCTGCTGCTGGCCGCGTCGAGCTGGGCATTTTATCATCTTGCGGGCTCCCATCCTGAACAGCTGTTCCTGCTGTACGGTGTCGTCGGGCTGTGCGTGGGCGTCGTTGGCGCCGTACCGTACGTGATGGTCCGCGCCTTCCCGCCAGAGGTACGCTTCACCGGGATCTCTTTCTCTTATAACGTCTCGTATGCCATTTTCGGTGGGCTGACGCCGATTGTGGTGACGGTGTTGATGGGTGTGTCACCCCTTGCACCGGCGTGGGCGGGGCGGGGTTTAGCGCTGTGGGGGGTGGTTTTGGGAGGGGGGCTACGCCAGACAGGGGCCCCGCGGCCCCCCCCCGCGGCCACGACAGAGGGATCAGTGTTTTTCACCAATCGGTAGAATGGTGCGGTCGAACTGCTCGTTCAGCACTTCACCCATCGCCAGGTAGATTGCGCTTGCGCCGCACACCAGACCGACCCATCCGGCAACGTGAACGATGCCTTCGTTATCCGCCAGGTGACCGATGGCCAGCAGGGCGAACAGGACGGTCAGGCTCAGGAAGACGAATTGCAGCGCGCGGTTCGCCTTAAGGGTACCGAAGAACATGAACAGGGTGAACACGCCCCACAGTCCCAGGTATACGCCCAGGAAATGGGCGTTTGCCGCCTCCGCCAGGCCCATTTTAGGCATCAGCAGAATCGCGACCAGGGTCAGCCAGAAGGAACCGTAAGAGGTAAAGGCGGTTAAGCCGAAGGTGTTGCCTTTCTTATATTCCAGCAGGCCCGCAAAGATTTGTGCGATACCGCCGTAAAAAATGCCCATCGCCAGGATAATGCCGTCCATCGGGAACATCCCGATATTGTGCAGGTTCAGCAGAATGGTGGTCATGCCAAAACCCATCAGGCCCAGCGGAGCCGGATTAGCCAACTTAGTGTTGCCCATAAGTCCTCAAAAAATCATCATTAATATGGTGAAATGGTTAAACCCGCGCCAGTTCTCCCTGACGGGGCGCGGCATCATAATGGGCGGCATCGACGCCGTCTATGATCTCATCGGGGTGAAATTAAAAAATTTTTTATCCTTCCCCCTTGATGGATGCCGTTGTGACCCCATCTTGTAAGCAACCGCAGTGTGTGGACCTGAAAAAAATCAAATCTGGGCAGTTGAAAAAGCACGTTCTGCCCTTATTACAGGTACACAACCACATGTTGACTGAATTTTTAGTGGAGACGTTTAGATGGGTAAAATTATTGGTATCGACCTGGGTACTACCAACTCTTGTGTAGCGATTATGGATGGCACTACTGCACGTGTGCTGGAGAACGCCGAGGGCGATCGCACCACGCCTTCTATCATTGCTTATACCCAGGATGGTGAAACTCTGGTTGGTCAGCCGGCTAAACGTCAGGCAGTGACAAACCCGCAAAACACCCTGTTTGCGATCAAACGCCTGATTGGCCGCCGCTTCCAGGACGAAGAAGTTCAGCGTGACGTTTCCATCATGCCTTACAAAATCATCGCAGCCGATAACGGCGATGCATGGCTTGATGTGAAAGGCACCAAAACGGCACCTCCGCAGATCTCTGCTGAAGTGCTGAAGAAAATGAAGAAAACCGCGGAAGATTACCTGGGTGAACCGGTAACTGAAGCTGTTATCACCGTACCTGCTTACTTCAACGATGCTCAGCGTCAGGCAACCAAAGATGCTGGCCGTATCGCAGGTCTGGAAGTAAAACGTATCATCAACGAACCAACCGCAGCAGCACTGGCTTACGGTCTGGATAAAGAAGTTGGCAACCGTACTATCGCGGTTTACGACCTGGGTGGTGGTACCTTCGATATCTCTATTATCGAAATCGACGATGTTGACGGCGAAAAAACCTTCGAAGTTCTGGCAACCAATGGTGATACTCACCTGGGTGGTGAAGACTTCGATACCCGTCTGATCAACTACCTCGTTGACGAGTTCAAGAAAGATCAGGGCATTGACCTGCGTAACGACCCGCTGGCTATGCAGCGCCTGAAAGAAGCCGCTGAGAAAGCGAAGATCGAGCTGTCTTCCGCTCAGCAGACCGACGTGAACCTGCCGTACATCACCGCAGACGCGACCGGTCCAAAACACATGAACATCAAAGTGACCCGTGCGAAACTGGAAAGCCTGGTAGAAGACCTGGTGAACCGTTCTATCGAGCCACTGAAAGTTGCATTGCAGGACGCTGGCCTGTCCGTGTCTGACATTCAGGACGTTATCCTGGTAGGTGGTCAGACTCGTATGCCAATGGTTCAGAAGAAAGTTGCTGAATTCTTTGGTAAAGAGCCACGTAAAGACGTGAACCCGGACGAAGCGGTTGCTATCGGTGCTGCGGTTCAGGGTGGTGTACTGACCGGTGAAGTGAAAGACGTTCTGCTGCTGGACGTTACCCCGCTGTCTCTGGGTATCGAAACCATGGGTGGCGTGATGACTCCGCTCATCAACAAGAACACCACTATCCCGACGAAACACAGCCAGGTGTTCTCTACCGCTGAAGACAACCAGTCTGCGGTAACCATCCATGTGATTCAGGGTGAGCGTAAGCGCGCGGCGGATAACAAATCTCTGGGTCAGTTCAACCTGGACGGTATTAACCCGGCACCACGCGGCATGCCACAGATCGAAGTCACCTTCGACATCGATGCTGACGGTATCCTGCACGTGTCTGCGAAAGACAAAAACAGCGGTAAAGAGCAGAAGATCACCATCAAGGCATCTTCTGGCCTGAACGAAGCGGAAATCGAAAAAATGGTTCGTGATGCCGAAGCTAACGCGGAATCCGACCGTAAGTTCGAAGAGCTGGTTCAGACCCGTAACCAGGGTGACCATCTGCTGCACAGCACCCGTAAGCAGGTTGAAGAAGCGGGCGATAAACTGCCAGCGGAAGACAAAACTGCGATCGAAACTGCACTGAGCGCGCTGGAAACGTCTCTGAAAGGCGAAGACAAAGCGGACATCGAAGCGAAGATGCAGGAGCTGGCACAGGTTTCTCAGAAGCTGATGGAAATCGCTCAGCAGCAGCACGCACAGCAGCAGGCGGGCGCTGATGCTTCCCAGAACAACGCGAAAGACGACGATGTTGTCGACGCTGAGTTCGAAGAAGTGAAAGACAAAAAATAATCGCCCTGATGCAGGGTAAGTAATCGGCACGGGCGTAGGAGAATTCTCCACGCCCGTGCTCGCATGTTAAGGGGCTTAAAAAAACCAATGGCAAAGCAAGACTATTACGAGATTTTAGGCGTTCCGAAAACTGCGGAAGAGCGTGAAATCAAAAAGGCGTATAAGCGCCTGGCCATGAAATTCCACCCTGACCGTAATCAGGGTGACAAAGAGGCTGAAGCCAAATTTAAAGAGATTAAAGAAGCCTACGAAGTCCTGACCGATGCACAAAAACGTGCGGCCTATGATCAGTATGGTCACGCGGCCTTTGAACAGGGCGGCATGGGCGGCGGTGGATTTGGTGGCGGCGGCTTCGGCGGCGGCGCTGATTTCAGCGATATCTTTGGTGATGTATTTGGCGATATCTTCGGCGGCGGGCGTGGTCGTCAGCGCGCGGCGCGCGGCGCAGACCTGCGCTACAACATGGACCTGACGCTGGAAGAAGCGGTTCGTGGCGTAACCAAAGAGATCCGTATCCCGACGCTGGAAGAGTGTGACGTTTGCCACGGCAGCGGCGCGAAAGCGGGGACTCAGCCACAGACCTGCCCAACCTGTCACGGTTCCGGTCAGGTGCAGATGCGCCAGGGCTTCTTCGCGGTGCAGCAGGCCTGTCCGCACTGTCATGGTCGCGGTACGCTGATTAAAGATCCGTGCACCAAATGTCACGGTCACGGTCGCGTGGAGAAAACCAAAACGCTGTCCGTTAAGATCCCGGCAGGCGTGGATACGGGCGACCGCATCCGTCTGGCAGGTGAGGGTGAAGCCGGCGAGCACGGCGCACCGGCAGGCGATCTGTACGTTCAGGTTCAGGTGAAGCAGCACGCCATCTTCGAGCGTGAAGGTAACAACCTGTACTGTGAAGTGCCGATCAACTTTGCGATGGCGGCGCTGGGCGGCGAAATCGAAGTGCCGACGCTGGACGGTCGCGTTAACCTGAAAATCCCTGGCGAAACCCAGACCGGCAAGCTGTTCCGCATGCGCGGCAAAGGCGTTAAATCCGTTCGCGGTGGCGCGCAGGGTGACCTGTTATGCCGCGTGGTCGTGGAAACGCCGGTCGGCCTGAACGATAAGCAGAAACAGCTGCTGAAAGAGCTTCAGGAAAGCTTTGGCGGCCCGACGGGTGAGAAAAACAGCCCGCGCTCCAAAAGCTTCTTCGATGGCGTCAAAAAATTCTTCGACGATTTAACCCGCTAACCCGCCAGCTGGTTACTATCCTTTAAAGCCCGGAAGCGATTCCGGGCTTTTTGCTTTATAGCGTTATACCTCGGTTAAACTGAATCTATAACCAATATTAATCTGTTTTTACCGATCTGTTTGCGCTGATATTATGGTTTTACCGAGGTATTGTTGTAAAAGAGAGTTTAAACGTGAAATTACTACACCGTTTCTTTAGCAGTGAGGCATCCGGCGGCGTCATCCTGATTATTGCTGCTGCGGCCGCCATGCTGCTCGCCAATATGGGCATGACGCGCGATCTCTATCACGCATTTCTGGAAACGCCCGTCGAGCTGAAGGTCGGGGCGCTGGAAATTAACAAGAACATGCTGCTGTGGATCAACGATGCGCTGATGGCGGTGTTCTTCCTGCTGGTGGGCCTGGAGGTTAAACGTGAGCTGGTGATCGGTTCGCTTGCCAGCCGTCAGCGCGCGGCGTTTCCGGTGATCGCGGCGATTGGCGGGATGATCGTTCCGGCGTTGCTCTTTCTCGCGTTTGCGTGGCAGGATCCGGTTGCGCGTGGCGGCTGGGCGATCCCGGCCGCAACGGATATCGCGTTTGCGCTCGGGGTCTTAGCCTTGCTCGGTAGCCGCGTCCCGGTAGCACTGAAAATTTTCCTGATGGCGCTGGCGATTATCGATGACCTGGGCGCTATCGTGATTATCGCGCTGTTCTACACCAGCGATCTGTCGGTTCTGTCGCTGAGCGTGGCGGCCGTGGCTATTGCGGTGCTGGCGTTGCTGAACGTCTTCAACGTCCGACGCACGGGGATTTATATTCTGGTGGGCATGGTACTGTGGACGGCGGTGCTGAAGTCTGGCGTGCATGCCACGCTGGCGGGCGTCATCGTTGGCTTCTTTATTCCGCTGAAGGAGCAGGACGGCAAATCGCCTGCCAGACAGCTGGAGCATGTGCTTCATCCGTGGGTGGGCTTTATGATCCTGCCGCTGTTTGCGTTTGCCAACGCGGGTGTTTCCCTGGCCGGGGTTACCCTGGACGGACTCACCTCCGTGCTGCCGCTGGGTATCATCGCCGGTCTGTTTATCGGTAAGCCGCTGGGCATCAGCCTGTTCTGCTGGCTGGCGCTGAAGCTGAAGCTGGCGTCATTGCCAAACGGGACCACCTTTAGCCAGATTATGGCCGTCGGCGTGCTGTGCGGTATTGGATTCACCATGTCGATCTTTATCTCGACGCTGGCGTTTGGCGCAAACGCGCCTGAGCTTATCGTCTGGGCAAAACTCGGCATTCTCATCGGGTCATTACTGGCCGCAGTCATTGGTTATACCTTGTTGAAGGTGAAATTATCCGGACAGGCTGTCCAGGCATAACGGAAAACCGGGAGGAGGGGGCTCCTTCTCCCGATACACACTCAGGGAGAGAACACGCGATGTCTCATTTGAATTACAACCATCTTTATTACTTCTGGCACGTTTATAAACAGGGCTCGGTCGTGGGGGCGGCAGAAGCGCTTTACCTGACGCCACAGACTATTACCGGGCAAATCAAAGCCCTGGAAGAGCGCTTGCAGGGAAAGCTTTTTAAGCGGAAAGGGCGTGGCATTGAGCCGAGCGAGCTGGGTGAGCTGGTGTTCCGCTATGCGGACAAGATGTTCACCCTGAGCCAGGAGATGCTGGATATCGTTAACTATCGCAAAGAGTCTAACCTCCTCTTTGACGTGGGCGTGGCGGATGCGTTGTCGAAACGGCTGGTAAGCGGCGTGCTGGATGCCGCCGTCGTTGAGGATGAGCAAATTCATCTGCGCTGCTTTGAGTCCACCCACGAGATGCTGCTGGAACAGCTGAGCCAGCATAAGCTGGATATGATTATCTCGGACTGCCCAATCGACTCCACGCAGCAGGAAGGCTTGTTCTCGGTGAAAATTGGCGAATGCGGCGTCAGTTTCTGGTGCATCAATCCGCCGCCGGAAAAACCGTTTCCGGCCTGTCTGGAAGAGCGCCGCTTGCTGGTTCCGGGGAGACGATCCATGCTCGGACGTAAGCTGCTGAACTGGTTTAACTCGCAGGGGCTGAACGTAGAAATTCTCGGTGAGTTCGACGATGCGGCGCTGATGAAAGCCTTTGGCGAGGCGCACAACGCTATCTTCGTTGCCCCGACGCTGTATGCGCACGATCTCTATTCAGACGACAAGATTACCGAGATTGGCAGGGTGGATAACGTGATGGAAGAGTATCACGCCATATTCGCCGAAAGGATGATTCAGCATCCGGCGGTGCAGCGAATCTGCAACCGCGACTACTCGGCGCTGTTTACGCCGCCAGCAATCTGAAGACATAAAAAAACCCGCGTTAAGCGGGTTCTTTCAAACAAGCAACAACAAGTGGCGATTAAGCCAGTTTGTTGATCTGCGCGGTCAGGTTTGCTTTATGACGCGCTGCTTTGTTTTTGTGGATCAGACCTTTAGCAGCCTGACGATCCACGATTGGTTGCATTTCGTTAAATGCGTTCTGCGCTGCAGCTTTGTCGCCAGCTTCGATTGCTGCGTATACTTTCTTGATGAAAGTACGCATCATAGAGCGACGGCTTGCATTGTGCTTACGAGCCTTTTCAGACTGAACGGCACGTTTCTTAGCTGATTTGATATTAGCCAAGGTCCAACTCCCAAATATGATCTATGTGGACAATTCAAAGGCCGAGGAATATGCCCTCTATACCTTCTTTTGTCAATGGATTTGTGCAAATAAGCGCCGTTAATGTGGCGACGCTACGTTACGTAGTGATGGCGCAGGATTCTACCAGCTTGTCGTTCGTGAATACAGCTTTTCGGCGTAAAAATCGCAGTTCGCGGGCAGATTTTTTTGCTGTGAAAGGTCAGCGTGATGAAATCATACGGCTTTCTGTTTAGCGTGAACAATCGCCGGTTAACCTTAACCGCTGTACAAGGTATACTTTGGCGATTTTCACTGTTTTGAGCCAGTCATGAAGCTGATACGCGGCATACATAATCTCAGTCAAGCCCCGCACGGGTGCGTGCTGACCATTGGTAATTTCGACGGCGTGCATCGTGGGCATCAGGCGCTGTTGCAGGGATTGCGTAAAGAAGGCGAGGCGCGAGGCCTGCCCGTCGTGGTGATGATTTTCGAGCCTCAGCCGCTGGAGCTGTTTGCAGGCGAGAAATCCCCCGCTCGGCTGACGCGTCTGCGCGAGAAGTTACGCTACCTGGCGGAGTCAGGGGTGGACTACGTTCTGTGCGTACGGTTCGACCGTCGTTTTGCCGCGCTGACCGCACAAAATTTTGTCAGCGACCTGTTGGTCAGGCAGCTTGGCGTGCAGTTTCTCGCCGTGGGCGATGATTTCCGCTTTGGCGCTGGTCGTCAGGGCGATTTCTTGTTATTACAGAAGGCTGGCCTGGAGTACGGGTTTGACGTCACCAGCACGATGACCTTCTGTGAGGGCGGCGTGCGCGTCAGCAGCACCGCGGTACGTCAGGCGCTGGCGAACGATGAACTGGACACGGCAGAAACGCTGCTGGGTCACCCGTTCACAATTTCAGGTCGCGTGGTCCATGGCGATGCGCTGGGCCGCACGATAGGTTTCCCGACGGCGAATATACCGCTGCGTCGTCAGGTCTCCCCGGTTAAAGGGGTCTATGCGGTGGAAGTGGCAGGACTGGGCGAGAAGCCTTTCTACGGCGTCGCCAACATTGGCACACGTCCAACAGTTGCCGGTGTGCGTCAACAGTTAGAAGTACACCTGCTGGACGTTGTAATGGACCTCTACGGTCGCCATATAGATGTGATACTGCGTAAAAAAATACGCAATGAACAGCGATTCGCTTCGCTGGATGAACTTAAGGCGCAAATCGCGCGAGATGAATTAACGGCCCGCGAGTTTTTTGGGCTTTAGAACCGGCTTAACTGCCTACGTGATAAATACGGAACCGAGAATCTGATGAGTGACTATAAATCAACCCTGAATTTGCCGGAAACAGGGTTCCCGATGCGCGGCGATCTCGCCAAGCGTGAACCGGGAATGCTGGCGCGTTGGACCGATGATGACCTGTACGGCATCATTCGTGCAGCCAAAAAAGGCAAAAAAACCTTCATTCTGCATGATGGCCCTCCATATGCGAATGGCAGCATTCATATTGGTCACTCTGTAAACAAGATTCTGAAAGACATTATCGTGAAGTCCAAAGGACTCGCGGGATATGACTCGCCTTACGTTCCGGGCTGGGACTGCCATGGTCTGCCAATCGAGCTGAAAGTTGAGCAAGAGTATGGTAAGCCGGGTGAGAAGTTCACCGCCGCAGAATTCCGCGCGAAATGCCGCGAATACGCTGCCACCCAGGTTGACGGTCAGCGCGCTGACTTTATCCGTCTGGGCGTGCTGGGCGACTGGTCGCATCCGTACCTGACCATGGACTTCAAAACCGAAGCCAACATCATCCGTGCGCTGGGTAAAATCATCGGCAACGGTCACCTGCACAAAGGCGCTAAGCCGGTGCACTGGTGCGTCGACTGCCGTTCTGCGCTGGCAGAAGCGGAAGTTGAGTATTACGACAAAACCTCGCCTTCTATCGATGTGGCGTTCGAAGCGGTCGATCAGGATGCGATTAAAGCTAAATTTGGTCTGCCTGGCGTAAGCGGTCCAGTCTCGCTGGTTATCTGGACCACCACCCCGTGGACGCTGCCTGCTAACCGCGCGATCTCCCTCTCTGGCGAGTTTGAGTATGCGCTGGTGCAGATTGATGGCCGTGCGGTTATCCTGGCGAAAGACCTGGTCGAAAGCGTGCTGAAACGCGCGAACATCACTGATTACACCGTGCTGGGCACCGTTAAAGGCGACGCGCTGGAACTGATGCGTTTCAAACACCCGTTCCTGGACTTCGACGTTCCGGCGATCCTGGGCGACCACGTCACGCTGGACGCAGGTACTGGTGCGGTGCATACCGCCGGTGGCCACGGTCCTGACGACTACAACATCAGCCTGAAATACGGTCTGGAAATCGCCAACCCGGTCGGTCCGGATGGCTCTTACCTGCCTGGCACCTACCCGGCGCTGGACGGTATTAACGTCTTTAAAGCCAACGACATCATCGTTGACATGCTGCGCACCAGCGGCGCGCTGCTGCACGTTGAGAAAATGCAACACAGCTACCCGTGCTGCTGGCGTCACAAGTCGCCGATCATCTTCCGTGCGACCCCGCAGTGGTTCGTCAGCATGGACCAGAAAGGCCTGCGCGAGCAGTCTCTGAAAGAGATCAAAGGCGTGCAGTGGATCCCGGACTGGGGCCAGGCGCGTATCGAATCCATGGTGGCTAACCGTCCTGACTGGTGTATCTCCCGTCAGCGCACCTGGGGCGTGCCGATGTCGCTGTTCGTGCATAAAGAGACGCAGGAGCTGCACCCGAATACGCTGGAACTGATGGAAGAAGTGGCGAAGCGCGTCGAAGTTGACGGCATTCAGGCGTGGTGGGATCTCGACGCCCGCGACATCCTGGGCGCGGACGCGGACAACTACGAGAAAGTGCCAGATACCCTGGACGTGTGGTTCGACTCCGGTTCAACTCACGCCTCTGTCGTTGACGTGCGCCCTGAGTTCGCCGGTCACGCTGCCGACATGTATCTGGAAGGCTCCGACCAACACCGCGGCTGGTTCATGTCATCCCTGATGATCTCCACCGCCATGAAGGGTAAAGCACCTTACCGTCAGGTACTGACCCACGGCTTCACCGTGGATGGCCAGGGCCGTAAGATGTCCAAATCTATCGGTAACACCGTTTCTCCGCAGGACGTGATGAACAAACTGGGCGCGGACATCCTGCGCCTGTGGGTAGCATCTACCGACTACACCGGCGAAATGGCGGTGTCTGATGAGATCCTGAAACGTGCTGCCGACAGCTATCGTCGTATCCGTAACACCGCGCGCTTCCTGCTGGCGAACCTGAACGGGTTTGATCCGGTAAAAGACATGGTGAAGCCGGAAGAGATGGTCGTGCTCGATCGCTGGGCGGTGGGCTGCGCGAAAGCGGCGCAGGAAGACATTGTTAAAGCGTACGAATCTTACGACTTCCACGAAGTGGTGCAGCGCCTGATGCGCTTCTGCTCCATCGAGATGGGCTCGTTCTACCTCGACATCATCAAAGACCGCCAGTACACCGCGAAAGCGGACAGCGTGGCGCGTCGTAGCTGCCAGACTGCGCTGTTCCACATCGCAGAGGCGCTGGTGCGCTGGATGGCGCCGATCATGTCCTTCACTGCGGATGAAATCTGGGGTTACCTGCCGGGCGACCGCGAGAAGTATGTCTTCACCGGCGAGTGGTACGAAGGTCTGTTCGATCTCTCCAGCACCGAAGCGATGAACGATGCCTACTGGGACGAGCTGCTGAAAGTGCGTGGCGAAGTGAACAAGGTTATCGAGCAGGCGCGCGCTGACAAGAAAGTCGGTGGCTCTCTGGAAGCGACGGTGACCCTGTACGCCGAACCGGAGCTGGCGGCCAAACTGACCGCGCTGGGCGATGAATTACGATTTGTCCTGTTGACCTCCGGTGCGAAAGTTGCGGATTATGCCGAGGCGTCTGCTGATGCTCAGCAGAGCGAACTGCTCAAAGGACTGAAGGTCGCACTGAGCAAAGCCGACGGTGAAAAATGCCCGCGTTGCTGGCATTACACTACCGATGTCGGTCAGGTGGCGGAACACGCAGACATCTGCGGACGCTGTGTAAGCAACGTCGCCGGTGACGGCGAAAAACGTAAGTTTGCCTGATGAGTAAAACTCTCTGTTCAACAGGACTGCGCTGGCTGTGGCTGGTGGTAGTGGTGCTGATTATTGATTTGGGCAGCAAGTTCCTGATCCTCCAGAATTTCGCTCTGGGGGATACGGTCCCGCTGTTCCCGTCGCTTAACCTGCACTATGCCCGCAACTATGGTGCGGCGTTTAGTTTCCTTGCCGACAGCGGTGGCTGGCAGCGCTGGTTCTTCGCGGGTATCGCTATCGGTATCTGCGTCGTGCTGGCGGTGCTGATGTACCGCTCGAAGGCCACGCAAAAGCTGAATAACATCGCCTACGCGCTGATCATTGGCGGCGCGCTGGGCAACCTGTTTGACCGCCTGTGGCACGGCTTTGTGGTCGATATGATCGACTTCTACGTCGGCGACTGGCACTTCGCGACCTTTAACCTCGCCGATAGCGCCATTTGCATCGGTGCGGCGTTAATCGTGCTGGAAGGCTTCTTGCCTAAACCGGCTGCGAAAGAGCAGGCGTAACAAAACCAGCCGGGTGATGCGTAGCGATCCCGGCCTACAGAATTTGTGGCCCCCGTTGGCCCGGTAAGCGTAGCGCCACCGAGCAACAGGTGACCCAAAACAAGCGAGCAATTTGCATGTCTAAATCCGTACAGAGCAACAGCGCGGTTCTCGTTCATTTCACGCTGAAGCTGGATGACGGCTCCACGGCCGAATCCACCCGCAACAATGGCAAACCGGCGCTGTTTCGTCTGGGCGATACCTCCCTGTCTGAAGGCCTCGAACAGCAGCTTCTCGGTCTGAAAGAGGGTGAGAAAAAAGCGTTCTCACTGGAGCCGGATGCGGCATTCGGTGTGCCAAGCCCGGATCTGATCCAGTACTTCTCGCGCCGTGAGTTTATGGATGCGGGTGAACCGGAAATCGGGGCGATTATGCTCTTTACCGCTATGGACGGCAGCGAAATGCCTGGCGTGATCCGCGAAATCAACGGTGACTCCATTACCGTTGACTTCAACCATCCGCTTGCCGGGCGTACCGTTCATTTTGATGTAGAAGTGCTGGAGATCGATCCGGCGCTGGAGGCCTGAAATGCAGATCCTGTTGGCTAACCCGCGCGGTTTTTGCGCCGGTGTAGACCGCGCTATCAGCATTGTTGAAAACGCGCTGGAGATTTACGGCGCGCCGATTTATGTGCGTCACGAAGTGGTGCACAACCGCTACGTGGTCGACAGCCTGCGCGAGCGCGGTGCGATTTTTATCGAGCAGATCAGCGAAGTGCCGGACGGCGCAATCCTCATCTTCTCCGCGCACGGCGTCTCTCAGGCGGTACGCAACGAGGCGAAAAGCCGCGATCTGACCGTATTCGATGCCACCTGTCCGTTAGTGACTAAGGTGCATATGGAAGTGGCGCGCGCCAGCCGTCGTGGTGAAGAGTCAATTCTGATTGGTCACGCCGGCCACCCGGAAGTGGAAGGCACCATGGGCCAGTACAGCAACCCGGAAGGGGGGATGTATCTGGTTGAGTCACCGGAAGACGTCCTGACGCTGAACGTGAAAAACGAAGCGCGTCTGTCGTTTATGACCCAGACGACGCTTTCCGTGGACGACACCTCAGACGTGATTGACGCTCTGCGTCAGCGCTTCCCGAAAATCGTCGGGCCGCGCAAAGATGATATCTGCTACGCAACCACCAATCGTCAGGAAGCCGTGCGCGCGCTGGCTGAACAGGCGGACGTAGTGCTGGTGGTCGGCTCGAAAAACTCCTCTAACTCCAACCGTCTGGCCGAACTGGCGCAGCGTATGGGGAAAGCGGCGTTTCTGATCGACGACGCAACGGACATTCAGGAAGCGTGGGTGAAAAACGCGGCCTGCGTCGGTGTTACCGCAGGCGCTTCAGCGCCGGATATTCTGGTGCAGAACGTCATTGCCCGTCTGCAAGAGCTGGGCGGTGGCGAAGCGGTGCCGCTGGAAGGCCGTGAAGAGAACATTGTCTTCGAAGTGCCGAAAGAGCTGCGTATTGACGCGCGAGAAGTGGAATAGTTCTTTATCTGATGAAAGGCCAGCACCTCCTGTGCTGGCCTTTTTTTTGCCCCAAACTTTATCGTGACGACAAAATCATGTCTTTTACTGATATTTAAGTCGGTTTCACGTTAAATTCTAATTATCGGTGTTTTCAGTTGGCAGGCTTTGCCAAGGCTGGTTAATCTGAAAACGGTTTACATCATTTTAACGTAAGAGAATAACTATGCATGATGCACAGATCCGCGTTGCTATTGCGGGCGCGGGTGGACGTATGGGCCGCCAGCTGATTCAGGCGGCACTACAGATGGATGGCGTGGCACTCGGCGCGGCGCTGGAGCGTGAAGGTTCATCCCTGCTGGGAGCCGATGCAGGCGAGCTGGCGGGCGCGGGCAAGACAGGCGTCACCGTGCAGAGCAGCCTTGAGGCGGTGAAAGAAGACTTTGACGTGTTCATCGACTTTACCCGTCCGGAAGGCACGCTGGCTCATCTGGCGTTTTGCCGTCAGCACGGTAAAGGGATGGTGATTGGTACCACTGGTTTCGATGATGCCGGTAAACAGGCCATTCAGGACGCGTCCACTGAGATTGCGATTGTCTTCGCTGCGAACTTTAGCGTCGGCGTTAACGTCATGCTGAAACTGCTGGAAAAGGCAGCGAAGGTGATGGGCAACTATACCGACATTGAGATTGTTGAAGCACACCACCGCCATAAAGTTGATGCTCCATCAGGCACGGCGCTGGCGATGGGCGAAGCGATTGCTCATGCACTTGATAAAGATTTAAAAGAGTGCGCGGTCTATACCCGTGAAGGACATACCGGCGAACGCGTGCCTGGGACAATTGGTTTCGCAACCGTTCGTGCAGGCGATATCGTCGGCGAACATACAGCGATGTTCGCCGATATTGGCGAGCGTGTTGAGATCACCCATAAAGCGTCAAGCCGCATGACGTTTGCGAATGGTGCAGTTCGTGCCGCTTTGTGGCTTAATGCGAAGGAAAAGGGTCTTTTTGATATGCGAGATGTGCTTGATCTCAATAATTTGTAAGCGATATTACCCATCGTGATGTGGTTATTGCAGTCGTAATTCCTTGATTGCATAGGGCAATAATTTATTGCCCTCTTATTTTATCCGTTTTAGATAAAAAATAACGCTTAGACGGCATAAAGCTTATTGTTGTGCCATTTTTCTGTGAAATATATGTAAATTTTGACCATCTGGTCCACTTTTTGTCGCGCATCTCTCTAAAATTCTAACAAACCTGCCGCGCAAGCGTTTTCCGGAATGATTTACCTGATCTTTTTGTCCATTAAACCCCAATCCAGATGCCAGGCTTGCAAAAGAATATACAAAACTCCCGTTTTAAGTTGACTTTTACATAGCAAATCCCCAGAATGCCGCCGTTTGCCAAAAATCCGCTGGCAACACATTTGCATTGATCCATGACATGGTTATGAATTAATATGCAAATAAAGTGAGTGAATATTCTCTGGAGGGTGTTTTGATTAAGTCAGCGCTATTGGTTCTGGAAGACGGAACCCAGTTTATCGGTCGGGCCATAGGGGCAACGGGTTCGGCGGTTGGGGAAGTCGTTTTCAATACTTCAATGACCGGTTATCAAGAAATCCTCACTGATCCTTCCTATTCTCGCCAAATCGTTACTCTTACTTATCCTCATATCGGCAATGTCGGCACCAATGCGGCTGACGAAGAATCCTCTCAGGTACATGCGCAAGGCCTGGTCATTCGTGACCTGCCGCTGATTGCCAGCAACTTCCGCAACACCGAAGACCTCTCTTCTTACCTGAAGCGCCATAACATTGTGGCGATTGCCGATATCGATACCCGTAAGCTGACGCGTCTGCTGCGCGAGAAGGGTGCACAAAACGGTTGCATCATCGCAGGGGATAACCTCGATGCGACGCTGGCGCTGGAAAAAGCGAAAGCCTTCCCGGGACTGAACGGTATGGACCTGGCGAAAGAAGTGACCACCGCTGAAGCCTACAGCTGGACGCAGGGAAGCTGGACGCTGGAAGGCGACCTGCCGGAAGCGAAACCGGAAAGCGAGCTGCCGTTCCACGTGGTGGCCTATGATTTTGGCGCCAAGCGCAACATCCTGCGTATGCTGGTTGACCGTGGCTGCCGCCTGACGGTCGTCCCGGCACAAACATCTGCGGAAGAGGTTCTGAAGATGAACCCGGACGGCATCTTCCTCTCTAACGGTCCTGGCGACCCGGCGCCGTGCGACTACGCTATCGACGCCATCAAGTCCTTCCTGGAAACCGATATCCCGGTATTCGGCATCTGTCTCGGTCATCAGCTGCTGGCGCTGGCGAGCGGAGCGAACACCGTCAAGATGAAGTTCGGCCACCACGGTGGTAACCACCCGGTGAAAGATATCGACAACAACACGGTGATGATCACCGCGCAGAACCACGGCTTCGCTGTGGATGAAGCGACGATGCCGGCTAACCTGCGCGTGACGCACAAATCACTGTTCGATGGCACCTTGCAGGGTATCCATCGCACCGATAAGCCTGCGTTCAGCTTCCAGGGTCACCCTGAAGCCAGCCCGGGCCCACACGATGCCGCACCGCTGTTCGATCACTTCATCGAACTTATCGAGCAATACCGTAAGACCGCTAAATAATCAGGAGCTGAGAAGACCATGCCAAAACGTACAGACATAAAAAGCATCCTGATCCTTGGCGCTGGCCCGATTGTCATCGGCCAGGCCTGTGAATTTGACTACTCCGGCGCGCAGGCGTGTAAAGCCCTGCGTGAAGAGGGTTACCGCGTCATCCTGGTGAACTCTAACCCGGCCACCATCATGACCGACCCGGAAATGGCGGATGCGACCTACATCGAGCCGATTCACTGGGAAGTGGTACGCAAAATTATCGAGAAAGAGCGTCCGGACGCGGTGCTGCCGACCATGGGCGGCCAGACGGCGCTGAACTGTGCGCTGGAGCTGGAGCGTCAGGGCGTGCTGGAAGAGTTTGGCGTGACCATGATCGGGGCGACCGCCGACGCGATTGATAAAGCAGAAGACCGTCGCCGCTTCGACGTGGCCATGAAGAAAATCGGCCTCGACACCGCACGTTCCGGTATCGCGCACAATATGGAAGAAGCGCTGGCCGTTGCGGCTGAAGTGGGTTATCCGTGCATCATCCGCCCTTCCTTCACCATGGGCGGCACCGGCGGCGGCATTGCCTACAACCGCGAAGAGTTTGAAGAGATTTGCGAGCGCGGCCTGGATCTCTCCCCAACCAAAGAGCTGCTGATTGATGAATCGCTGATTGGCTGGAAAGAGTACGAGATGGAAGTGGTGCGTGATAAAAACGACAACTGCATCATCGTCTGCTCCATCGAAAACTTCGACGCGATGGGGATCCACACCGGCGACTCCATCACCGTTGCGCCAGCTCAGACGCTGACCGACAAAGAGTACCAAATCATGCGTAACGCCTCGATGGCGGTACTGCGTGAAATCGGCGTGGAAACCGGCGGCTCTAACGTGCAGTTCTCGGTGAACCCGAAAACCGGCCGTCTGATTGTTATCGAAATGAACCCGCGCGTGTCCCGTTCCTCCGCGCTGGCCTCCAAAGCCACCGGCTTCCCGATTGCGAAAGTGGCGGCGAAACTGGCGGTGGGTTATACCCTCGACGAGCTGATGAACGACATCACCGGTGGCCGCACCCCTGCGTCCTTCGAACCGTCCATCGACTACGTTGTGACTAAAATTCCTCGCTTTAACTTCGAGAAATTCGCCGGCGCCAACGACCGTCTGACCACCCAGATGAAATCCGTTGGTGAAGTCATGGCGATTGGCCGCACGCAGCAGGAATCCCTGCAAAAAGCGCTGCGCGGCCTGGAAGTGGGCGCGACCGGCTTTGACCCGAAAGTCAGCCTGGACGACCCGGAAGCACTGACCAAAATCCGCCGCGAGCTGAAAGACGCGGGCGCAGAGCGTATCTGGTACATCGCCGATGCCTTCCGCGCGGGCCTGTCCGTCGACGGCGTATTTAACCTGACTAACATTGACCGCTGGTTCCTGGTGCAGATTGAAGAGCTGGTGCGTCTGGAAGAGAAAGTGGCGGAGCTGGGCATCAACGGCCTGGACGCAGACTTCCTGCGCATGCTGAAGCGTAAAGGCTTCGCCGATGCGCGTCTGGCTAAGCTGGCGGGCGTGCGTGAAGCGGAAATCCGCAAGCTGCGCGACCAGTATGACCTGCACCCGGTTTACAAGCGTGTGGACACCTGTGCGGCAGAGTTCTCGACCGATACCGCGTACATGTACTCCACCTATGAAGACGAGTGCGAAGCGAACCCGTCCGTCGACCGCGACAAGATTATGGTGCTGGGCGGCGGTCCAAACCGTATCGGCCAGGGCATCGAGTTTGACTACTGCTGCGTACACGCCTCACTGGCGCTGCGTGAAGACGGTTACGAGACCATCATGGTCAACTGTAACCCGGAAACCGTTTCGACCGACTACGATACCTCCGACCGCCTCTACTTCGAGCCGGTTACCCTGGAAGACGTGCTGGAAATCGTGCGCATCGAGAAGCCAAAAGGCGTGATCGTGCAGTACGGCGGCCAGACTCCGCTGAAGCTGGCGCGCGCGCTGGAAGCAGCAGGTGTACCGGTTATCGGCACCAGCCCGGACGCGATTGACCGTGCGGAAGACCGCGAGCGTTTCCAGCAGGCGGTTGACCGTCTCAAGCTGAAACAGCCGGCGAACGCCACCGTGACCGCAATTGAAATGGCCGTTGAGAAAGCGAAAGAGATTGGCTACCCGCTGGTGGTGCGTCCATCCTACGTACTGGGCGGTCGCGCGATGGAAATCGTTTACGACGAAGCGGACCTGCGTCGCTACTTCCAGACGGCGGTGAGCGTTTCCAACGATGCGCCTGTGCTGCTCGACCGCTTCCTCGACGACGCGGTTGAAGTCGACGTGGATGCCATCTGCGACGGCGAAATGGTGCTGATTGGCGGCATCATGGAGCACATCGAGCAGGCGGGCGTGCACTCCGGTGACTCCGCCTGTTCTCTGCCAGCGTACACCCTGAGCCAGGAGATTCAGGACGTGATGCGCCAGCAGGTGCAGAAGCTGGCCTTCGAGCTTCAGGTTCGCGGCCTGATGAACGTTCAGTTCGCGGTTAAAGACAACGAAGTCTATCTGATTGAAGTCAACCCGCGTGCGGCGCGTACCGTGCCGTTCGTCTCTAAAGCGACCGGTATTCCGCTGGCGAAAGTGGCGGCGCGCGTGATGGCTGGCCAGACGCTGGCTCAGCAGGGCGTCACGAAAGAAATCATCCCGCCGTACTACTCGGTGAAAGAGGTGGTGCTGCCGTTCAACAAATTCCCGGGCGTTGACCCGCTGTTAGGGCCAGAGATGCGCTCTACCGGGGAAGTGATGGGCGTGGGCCGTACCTTCGCCGAAGCGTTTGCCAAAGCGCAGCTGGGCAGTAGCTCCACCATGAGAAAATCAGGCCGTGCGCTGCTCTCCGTTCGCGAAGGCGATAAAGAGCGCGTGGTTGACCTGGCCGCCAAGCTGCTGAAACAGGGCTTCGAGCTGGACGCCACTCACGGTACGGCGATTGTGCTGGGTGAAGCGGGTATCAACCCGCGTCTGGTGAACAAAGTGCATGAAGGTCGTCCGCACATTCAGGACCGCATTAAGAATGGCGAGTACACCTACATCATTAACACCACCGCAGGTCGCCAGGCGATTGAAGACTCCAAGCTGATTCGCCGCAGCGCGCTCCAGTACAAAGTGCATTACGACACCACCCTGAACGGCGGTTTCGCGACGGCCATGGCGCTGAATGCGGATGCCACCGAGAAGGTGATTTCGGTGCAGGAAATGCACGCTCAGATTAGCAAGTAATCTGCACAGGCCCGGCAAGCGTTAGCGCCGCCGGGCAAATGGCGGGTGGCGCTTCGCTTACCCGCCCTGTGGTTTTCTTTACCCATCTTAAGAACCTTCTGGTTTTTCATCCGCTTTCAGTCAGTTAGCCTAAAATGGTTAGGTCGATAACGAAAATTCAACTGAGAGCAGGGGAAAACACCATGCAAAATAAACTACTGATCGCTTCCGTTCTGGCTGCCACCGCAATGTTCACCGTGGCGGGCTGTTCGTCCAATCAGGCCGTAAAAACCACCGATGGCAAAACGATTGTTACTGACGGGAAACCGCAGGTGGATGACGATACCGGTCTGGTATCGTACAAAAACGCCGAAACCGGTCAAACTGAACAGATTAACCGTGACCAGGTTAAATCAATGGGCGAGCTGGATAACTAATTCAGATTTCTGACGTTAGCCCGTCAATAATATTCACTATTAGCCTGTTGAATTACTGTCTACACTCTTCTGGTAAAAGAAAGCGGTAAAACAACAGGCTACTCAATGATTCTGATAATTTATGCGCACCCCTATCCGCAGCATTCGCATGCGAATAAGCGGATGCTTGAGCAGGCAAGGACGCTCGAAAACGTAGAGATACGTTCCCTCTATCAACTCTATCCCGATTTTAATATCGATGTCGCCGCCGAACAGGAGGCGCTCTCCCGTGCCGATCTGATCGTCTGGCAGCATCCGATGCAGTGGTACAGCACCCCTCCGCTGCTGAAATTGTGGATCGACAAAGTTTTCTCCCACGGTTGGGCATACGGACACAACGGCAACGCGCTTCATGGCAAAAGCCTGATGTGGGCTGTTACCACCGGCGGGGGGGAAAGCCACTTTGAGATTGGCACCTTCCCCGGATTTGACGTGCTGGCGCAGCCGCTCCAGGCTACTGCCCTGTACTGCGGTCTGAACTGGCTTCCGCCTTTTACGATGCACTGTACCTTTGTCTGCGACGATGAAACCTTGCAGGCGCAGGCTCGTCACTACAAACAACGCTTACTTGAGTGGCAGGAGGCGCACAATGGATAGCCATACGCTGATACAGGCGCTGATTTACCTCGGCGCGGCGGCATTAATTGTGCCCGTGGCGGTTCGTCTGGGGCTGGGCTCGGTGCTCGGCTACCTGATTGCCGGATGTGTGATTGGCCCCTGGGGCTTTCGGCTGGTGACGGACGCCGAGTCGATCCTGCATTTTGCGGAGATCGGCGTGGTGCTGATGCTGTTTGTGATTGGTCTGGAGCTGGATCCGCAGCGGCTGTGGAAACTGCGCGCCTCGGTGTTTGGCGGAGGCGCCCTGCAAATGCTGGCCTGCGGTCTGCTGTTGGGCGGGTTCTGCATTCTGCTGGGGATGGAGTGGAAAGTCGCAGAGCTGATCGGCATGACGCTGGCGCTCTCCTCGACGGCGATTGCCATGCAGGCAATGAACGAGCGTAATCTGACGGTGTCGCAAATGGGGCGCAGCACCTTCTCCGTACTGTTGTTCCAGGATATTGCCGCCATCCCGCTGGTGGCGATGATCCCGCTGCTGGCAGCCAGCGGCGCATCAACGACGCTGGGAGCATTTGCCTTATCAGCGCTGAAGGTTGCCGGTGCGCTGGCGCTGGTTGTTCTGCTTGGTCGCTACGTAACGCGTCCGCTGCTGCGCTTTGTGGCTCGCTCTGGCCTGCGCGAAGTATTCAGCGCCGTTGCGTTATTCCTGGTGTTTGGTTTTGGATTGCTGCTGGAAGAGGCCGGGCTGTCGATGGCAATGGGCGCCTTCCTCGCGGGGGTCTTACTGGCAAGCTCCGAATACCGTCACGCGCTGGAAAGCGATATCGAGCCGTTTAAAGGATTGCTGCTGGGGCTGTTTTTCATCGGCGTCGGGATGTCTATCGACTTTGGGACGCTGGTAACCCATCCGCTGCGCATCATCATTCTGCTGGTGGGTTTCCTGGTCATTAAAATGGCGATGCTGTGGCTGATTGCCCGCCCGTTAAATGTGCCAAAACCGCAACGCCGCTGGTTTGCCGTGCTGCTGGGGCAGGTGAGTGAGTTTGCTTTCGTGGTCTTTGGCGCAGCGCAGATGGCAAATGTACTTGATCCGGAATGGGCAAAAGCGCTGACGCTGGCGGTTGCGCTGTCGATGGCCGCAACGCCGATCCTGCTGGTGCTGCTGACGCGTCTGGAGAAAGCGGGAAGCGAACAGGAGCGAGAAGCCGATGAGATCGACGAGGAGCAGCCGCGGGTGATCATCGCCGGATTTGGCCGATTCGGGCAGATTACTGGCCGTTTACTGCTCTCCAGCGGAGTCAAAATGGTTATCCTCGATCACGATCCTGACCATGTCGATACGCTGCGTAAATTCGATATGAAAGTGTTTTACGGTGATGCGACCCGAGTTGATCTGCTGGAATCCGCCGGGGCGGCGAAAGCCGAGGTGTTGATTAATGCCATTGACGATCCAGAGACCAGTATGCAGATGGTTGAGCTGGTTAAAGAGCATTTTCCGCATCTGACCATTATCTCCCGTGCGCGCGATGTGGATCATTACATCCAGCTGCGTCAGGCGGGTGTGGCAGCCCCTGAACGTGAAACCTTCGAAGGGGCGCTTAAATCTGGCCGCATGGCGCTGGAAAGCCTGGGACTTGGCGCGTATGAAGCGCGTGAGCGTGCCGATCTGTTCCGCCGTTTTAATCATGAGATGGTGGAAGAGATGGTGGCGATGGCGAGCAGTACGGCAACCGAACGCGCTGCGGTGTTTAAACGCACCAGCACCATGCTGACGGAGATCATCAACGAGGATCGAAATCACCTGTCGCTGGTTCAGCGCCACGGCTGGCAAGGAACGGAAGAGGGCAAGCATACCGGTGATCCTGCGGATGAACCAGAGAGTAAACCCTCTGCGTGAAGTGGAGTTGCCAGCAATATTAAAAAATTTCTAATTCTTTACCCTGCCGCCAGTCGACGAAAGATTAAGCTTTCCGTATAGTGGCGGCAATTTTTTGCATCCGGGAAATTTTCAATGATCAGTCTGATTGCAGCGCTGGCGGTAGACCGCGTTATCGGCATGGAAAACGCCATGCCGTGGAACCTGCCTGCCGATCTCGCATGGTTTAAACGTACTACGTTAAACAAGCCGGTAGTGATGGGCCGCCTTACCTGGGAGTCGATTGGTCGTCCACTGCCGGGTCGTAAGAATATTGTGATCAGTAGCCAGCCGGGCACTGACGATCGCGTTCAGTGGGTTAAGTCCGTTGATGAAGCAATTGCCGCCTGCGGCGATGCCGAAGAGATCATGGTGATCGGCGGGGGGCGTGTGTATGAGCAGTTCCTGCCTAAAGCGCAGAAACTGTATCTGACGCACATTGATGCGGAAGTGGAAGGGGATACCCATTTCCCGGATTACGATCCGGACGAGTGGGAGTCCGTATTCAGTGAGTTTCACGATGCGGATGCGCAGAACTCGCACAGCTACTGCTTCGAAATTCTGGAACGTCGTTAATGGTTTTATCCTCTCCCGGTGGGAGAGGATAAACATCCTCAGGAAGCGACCGCTTCACCCTCACCTAAGTCCAGCTGTCGGTTGGATGGCTGCACAAAGTAAGTTTTATCTTCCCAGCGTAAGCAGGTTAAATCCCCACCCCAGCAGCATCCGGTATCCAGCGCGTAGATATTTTCCGGGGTGCCTTTTCCTTCCAGCGAGGCCCAGTGGCCAAATACCACGCTGTATTCGTCAGTCACGGGGCCAGGAATGGCAAACCACGGCTTAAGCGGCGCAGGCGCATTTTCCGGCGTATCTTTGCAATACATATCCAGCTGCCCGTTCGGGAAGCAGTAGCGCATGCGCGTAAAAGCATTGGTGATAAAACGCAGTCGTGCCAGGCCGCTGAGGTCATCACTCCAGTTATTTGGCATGTCGCCGTACATCGCATCAAGGAAGAACGGGTAGGAGTCGCTCGCCAGCACCGCTTCGGCGTCGCGCGCGCAGGTTTTTGCCGTCTCAAGATTCCACTGAGGCGTGATGCCGGCATGCGCCATCACCAGTTTTTTCTCTTCGTCAATCTGTAGCAGCGGCTGGCGACGCAGCCAGTTGAGCAACTCATCGGCATCCGGTGCTTCCAGCAGGGGGGTAATGCGATCTTTCGGCTTATTACGGCTGATCCCGGCGTATACGGCCAGCAGATGCAGATCGTGGTTGCCCAGCACCATGCGCACGCTGTCACCCAGCGATTTGACATAGCGGAGGACGTCCAGGGAACCGGGACCGCGCGCCACTAAGTCGCCCGTCAGCCAGAGCGTGTCCTGCCCGGGGGTGAAGTCGACCTGTTTTAATAATGCGATCAGTTCATCGTAGCAACCGTGAACGTCGCCAATCAGATATGTAGACATTAGATTAATGAATAAGTGTAGGTACGGCGAGACGGAATACGGGAATAGCAATGCGGAAAGCATTGCCGTCGGCATCGACCATTTCATAATGGCCTTGCATGGTACCCAGCGGCGTTTCAATTACCGCGCCGCTGGTGTACTGATACTCTTCGCCAGGGGCGATATGGGGTTGTTCACCGACCACGCCTTCGCCCTGGACTTCAATTTCACGGCCATTGCCGTTGGTGATAAGCCAGTAGCGCCCGAGCAGTTGCACAGGCATCCGCCCCAGATTGCGAATGGTTACGGTATAAGCAAAGACAAAGCGTTCTTCATCCGGTGTGGATTGGGACTCAATGTAGACGCTTTGAACCTGAACACAGACGCGGGGCGAATCAATCATGGCTTAGCTCTCCTTCGGCGGCGCATTGTCGCTGATGTAATTAGCCAGCTTGCAGTACTGCTCTACGGAAATATTTTCCGCACGCATTGCCGGGTCGATGCCCAGCTCAGCTAATACGTCAACGGTAAACAGATTGCCAAGGCTGTTACGAATCGTTTTACGGCGCTGGTTAAAGGCTTCTGTCGTGATACGGCTCAGCACGCGCAGGTCTTTGACCGGGTACGGCATCGTTTTATGTGGCACCAGGCGCACAACCGCAGAATCTACTTTTGGCGGCGGCGTGAACGCGGAAGGCGGTACTTCTAATACCGGGATCACGTTGCAGTAATATTGCGCCATCACGCTTAAACGACCATACGCTTTACTGTTCGGCCCTGCAACCAGACGGTTAACGACCTCTTTTTGCAACATGAAGTGCATGTCGGCAATGGCATCAGTATAGCTAAACAGATGGAACATCAGCGGGGTGGAGATGTTGTACGGCAGGTTACCGAACACGCGCAGCGGCTGTCCCATTTTTTCTGACAGTTCGCCGAAGTTCATGGTCATCGCATCCTGCTGATAAATCGTCAGCTTCGGCCCGAGGAACGGGTGTGTTTGCAGACGCGCGGCCAGATCGCGGTCGAGTTCGATAACGGTCAGTTCGTCGAGGCGTTCGCCTACCGGCTCGGTCAGCGCGGCAAGACCCGGGCCGATTTCGACCATGGCCTGGCCTTTCTGCGGATTAATGGCAGAAACGATACTGTCGATCACAAACTGATCGTTGAGGAAGTTTTGCCCGAAGCGTTTACGGGCTAAGTGGCCCTGATGGACTCGATTAGTCATTGAGTATTAACAATCATTTTGATGGCGAGATTAAGCGCCGTAATAAAACTGCCGACATCCGCTTTTCCCTGGCCTGCCAGATCCAGCGCAGTACCGTGGTCAACGGACGTTCGAATAAAGGGTAAACCGAGGGTGATATTCACCCCGCGGCCAAAGCCCTGGTATTTTAGCACGGGCAGACCCTGATCGTGGTACATCGCGAGTACGGCGTCGGCATTATCCAGGTATTTGGGCTGGAAAAGGGTGTCGGCAGGCAGTGGCCCGCTGAGGTTCATCCCCTTCGCCCGCATCTCCTCAAGCACCGGAATGATGGTGTCGATCTCTTCGGTGCCCATATGTCCGCCTTCACCCGCGTGCGGATTCAGGCCGCAAACCAGCACATGCGGCTGCGGAATGCCGAATTTGGTTTGCAGATCGTGATGCAAAATGCCAATGATCTCACGCAGGAGTTCAGGCGTAATGGCATCCGGAATGGCTTTGATCGGCAGGTGCGTTGTTACCAGCGCAACGCGCATTGCTTCGGTTGCCAGCATCATCACCACTTTCGGGCTGTGCGAACGCTCTTCGAAAAATTCGGTATGCCCGGTAAACGGAATGCCCGCGTCATTGATCACGCCTTTATGCACCGGACCGGTGATCAGGGCGGCAAATTCGCCCTGAAGGCAACCGTCACAGGCGCGCGCCAGCGTCTCGACAACGTAGTGGCCGTTTTCAGTGTGTAACTCACCGGGGACAACAGGCGCACGGAGCGGAACAGAAAGCAGGGTGAGAGTACCCGCCTGCTGCGGTGCGGGCTGTTGGCCTTCAACGTAAGGGAGGAGCGTTAAAGGCAGACCGAGCAAGGCTGCCCGGTCTTGTAACAGTGTTGCATCTGCGCAGACAACCAACTCTACCGGCCAGCTGCGCTGGGCGAGCTGAACCACAAGGTCAGGCCCAATCCCGGCGGGTTCGCCGGGGGTGATCACAACACGATGCGGTATCATCAGTTGCTCAACACTTTCACGTAAGCGCTGGCGCGTTGTTCCTGCATCCAGGTTGCGGCTTCTTCAGAGAACTTACGGTTAAACAGCATGCGATACGCACGGTCTTTCTGCGCCGCGTCGGTTTTATCCACGTTGCGCGTGTCCATCAGCTGGATCAGATGCCAGCCGAAGGAGGAGTGTACCGGCGCGCTCATCTGGCCTTTATTCAGCTTCATTAACGCATCGCGGAAAGCCGGATCGTAAATATCCGCTGCCGCCCAACCCAGGTCACCGCCCTGGTTTGCAGAGCCAGGATCCTGAGAGAACTCTTTTGCCGCTTTATCGAAGGTGGTTTTACCGCTCTTGATGTCTGCGGCGATCTGTTCCAGCTTCGCACGAGCCTGATCGTCAGTCATGATCGGAGACGGCTTAAGCAGGATATGACGCGCATGTACTTCGGTAACCGAAATGTTCTGGCTCTGGCCGCGCAGGTCATTCACTTTCAGAATGTGGAAGCCCACACCGGAACGGATTGGACCGACGATGTCGCCTTTCTTCGCCGTGCTCAGCGCCTGGGCAAACAGGGATGGCAGCTCCTGAATACGGCCCCAGCCCATCTGGCCGCCTTTCAGCGCCTGCTGGTCAGCGGAATAGGTGATCGCCAGCTTGCCAAAGTCATCGCCATTGCGCGCCTGCTCAACGATAGCGCGCGCCTGGCTTTCCGCCTCAGCCGCCTGATCGGAGGTTGGGTTTTCCGGCAGTGGGATCAGGATGTGGCTCAGGTTAAGCTCGGTGCTGGCATCATTCTGATTCCCCACCTGTTTTGCCAGGGCATCCACTTCCTGCGGCAGGATGGTGACGCGGCGGCGGACTTCATTGTTACGCACTTCTGAAATCAGCATCTCTTTACGGATCTGATTACGGTAGGTGGCGTAGCTGATGCCGTCATAGGCCAGGCGGCTACGCATCTGGTCCGGGGTAATGTTGTTCTGCTTTGCAATGTTGGCGATCGCCTGATCGAGCTGCTCGTCAGAGATCTTCACACCCATTTTCTGGCCCATCTGAAGAACAATCTGATCCATGATCAGACGTTCCAGGATCTGGTGGCGCAGCGTAGCGTCATCCGGAAGCTGTTGACCTGCTTCGCCCGAGTTGAGCTTTACAGATTTCATCAAACCGTCAACGTCACTTTCAAGCACGACGCCGTTGTTAACCACAGCCGCGACTTTATCGACAACCTGTGGGGCCGCGAAGCTGGTATTCGCAACCATAGCGACACCGAGTAGCAGCGTTTTCCAGTTCTTCATACTTTTTCCATTTCAATTAACCGCAAAGCGGATTACGTTGTAAATCAAGCACATTACAATGAACTACGATACGGCAGAATGTTCGAGCGCAGCATCTGCTGCGTGCCCAGACCGTAGTTAGAACTCAGGCCGCGCAATTCGATATTAAAGCCAATCACGTTATCGTATTTGCCCTGACTGTTTTGCGTATCCCAGCCGTTAAGTTTGCGTTCGTAACCGACACGTATTGCGTAACAGCAGGAGTTATATTGCAGACCCAGCATCTGGTCAGCAGGTTTTTGGGCATTCGTGTCATAGTAGTAGGCTCCGACGACTGACCAACGATCGGCAATCGGCCAGCTCGCGGCGGTACCCACCTGTGAAATACCGTCTTTGTATGGGTCGGAAGCGGAATAATTAGGCAGTGTCGCCTGAATGTATTCCGGGCTGGCGTAACGGTATGTCAACTGCAACATACGGTCCTCATCACGACGATACTCGATGGCAGCGCTGCCCGTCGCGATATTGTCCAGTCGTGTATCGTACTGAACACCACCGCGCAGACCCCAACGATCCGTCATGCGCCAGTAAGTGTCGCCCGCCCATACCAGTGAGCCCGTTTTGTTGTCTTTCTCCCACTGAATTTTATCATCGCCAGTGCGTGATTCTGTGAAATAGTAGATTTGACCAACAGAAACGTTAAAACGTTCAACGGCAGCATCATCATATATGCGCGTTGTGACGCCGGTCGTTAACTGGTTAGCTGACGCAATACGGTCAAGGCCGCCGTAGGAACGATCGCGGAACAGGCCGCTATAGTCAGATTGCAGTAAGGACGAGTCGTAGTTTTGAATCTTGCTCTGATCGCGATAAGGCACGTACAGATACTGCATACGTGGCTCAAGTGTCTGGGTATATCCATCCGCGAGCATGCCCATATCGCGTTCGAAAATGAGCTTGCCGTCCATTTTAAACTGAGGGAGTACACGGTTTACTGAATCTGCAAGATCGTTCGCGTTGTTCGGGTTCGCATTGTATTTATCAATATTTTTCTGCTGGTAGTGGGTGGCCATCATCTTGGCTTCAGTATTCAGGCTCGCCCAGTCGTTTGACCACGGAAGATTGATCGTCGGCTCGATATGCAGACGCGTAGCTTCCGGCATATCCGAGTTGGTGTTGACGAAATGGACCGCCTGAGCGTAAACGTGCGTGTCGAAAGGACCCACATCGTTCTGGTACCAGTTCACGTCCAGCTGCGGCTCTGCACCGTAGGTACTGTTTGTTTGCGTATCAAAGACCTGGAACTGTTTGGTCGACACCGTCGCGTCAAAGTTCTCAATGGCGTAGCCCACGCTGAATTTCTGCGTGGCGTAACCGTCGGTACTGGAGCCGTATTTTGAATCAAAGTCGTTGAAATAATACGGATCGCTGACTTTGGTGTAGTCGATGTTGAAGCGCCACACCTGATCCAATACCCCGGCGTGCTTCCAGTAGTACATCCAGCGGTGCTTATCACCTTCGCTCGGATGCTCGTCCTGGAACACCTTATCTGATGGCAGATAATCAAATTCCATCAGACCCGTGCCCGCCTTGGTCAGATAGCGGAATTCGTTCTCCCACATGATGTTACCGCGCTTATGGATATAGTGCGGCGTGATCGTGGCGTCCATGTTGGGCGCAATGTTCCAGTAGTACGGCAGGTAGAACTCAAAGTAGTTCGACGTGCTGTACTTGGCGTTCGGGATCAGGAAACCTGAACGACGTTTGTCACCCACAGGCAGTTGCAGGTAAGGACTATAGAAAATAGGCACCGGGCCGAGTTTAAAACGGGCGTTCCAGATCTCTGCAACCTGTTCTTCACGGTCGTGGATCACTTCACTGCCCACCACGCTCCAGGTATTTGACCCTGGCAAACAGGAGGTAAACGAGCCGTTTTCGAGAATGGTGTAGCGGTTTTCGCCGCGCTGCTTCATCAGGTCTGCGGTACCGCGCCCCTGACGACCGACCATCTGGTAATCACCTTCCCAGACGTTGGTGTCTTTGGTATTCAGATTCGACCAAGCTTTCGGACCTTTCAGGATGACCTGATTGTCGTCATAGTGCACATTACCCAGCGCATCCACCGTACGGACAGGCGCCTGAGCACCTTCCGGTTGCTTCTGGTGCAATTGCACTTCGTCAGCAAGCAGGCGACTGTTGCCCTGGTTAATATCGACATTGCCTGTAAAGGTCGCATTGTCAGGATAATTACCTTTTGCGCTGTCGGCATTAATGGTGACGGGTAAGTCATTCGTATCGCCTTTCACCAGTGGGCGATTGTAACTTGGGACGCCAAGCATACACTGCGAGGCGAGATCGGCTGCGAGCCCCTGTTGGCTATACAGGGCGGTGCCAATCATTGTGGCCAGAAGGGTGGGGATACGTTTTTTCATACGTTGTATTTTATTGTTCCGTCATCAGTGGCTACGGCTTACAAACGCTCAGAGACTATCTTACTCATCAGCGCAGTACCAGCGTTAATCCTGCCCGTTTGCGCGCCAGAGTGTTAGGCTCGCTATCGAATGACGAGTATGATAATGCAAATTATAGGCGATGTCCCTCAATTGACCGTGGCGCGACCACTGTAATGATGGCGTTGCGTCGGCCAGGAACATGACCATTCGGGGAGTATATGCAGTATTGGGGTAAAATAATCGGCGTTGCGTTCGCAATTATTATGGGTGCCGGATTCTGGGGCGTCGTTCTTGGCCTCATTATCGGCCATATGTTTGATAAAGCACGCAGCCGCAAAATGGCCTGGTTTGCCAACCAGCGCGAGCGCCAGTCACTCTTTTTCTCCACCACCTTTGAGGTGATGGGGCACTTAACCAAATCAAAAGGACGCGTAACGGAAGCCGATATTCAGGTGGCCAGCGTCTTTATGGATCGCATGAATCTGCACGGCGAATCCCGCATCGCGGCGCAGAATGCGTTTCGGATTGGTAAATCAGATCACTACCCGCTGCGTGAAAAAATGCGGCAGTTCCGTAGCATCTGTTTCGGGCGTTTTGATTTAATTCGGATGTTTCTGGAAATTCAAATCCAGGCCGCCTTCGCGGATGGCTCTCTGCATCCGAATGAACGGGACGTCCTGTATGTGATTGCTGAAGAGCTGGGCATTTCCCGCATGCAGTTCGATCAGTTCCTGCGCATGATGCAGGGCGGCGCGCACTTTGGCGGCGGTTATCAGCAGCAATCGTCCGGCGGCGGCTGGCAGCAGGCGCAGCGTGGCCCTACGCTTGAAGATGCCTGTAACGTCCTCGGCGTGAAGCCGTCTGACGATGTCACGACCATCAAACGCGCCTATCGTAAGCTGATGAGCGAGCACCATCCGGATAAGCTGGTGGCGAAAGGCCTGCCGCCAGAGATGATGGAGATGGCGAAACAAAAAGCGCAGGAAATCCAGAAAGCCTACGAGCTGATTAAAGAGCAGAAAGGTTTTAAATAAAAAAATGGCCCGACACAGTCGGGCCATTTTTTCAGAAGTCCACCGGGGCTTTGAACGTCATGGCGTTGCCGAAAGCAGGGTGGGTGATGGTGAGCGTCTGCGCATGCAGTTGCAGGCGCGGCGCTAACGCCAGCGCTTCCGGCGGCGCATAGAATCTGTCCCCCAGAATCGGATGACCCATCGCAAGCATATGCACACGCAGCTGGTGGGAGCGCCCGGTAATCGGCTTCAGCAGGACGCGCGCGGTGTTATCCGGCGCGTACTCCAGCACTTCATACTCGGTTTGCGCGGCCTTGCCGGTTTCATAACATACCTTCTGCTTTGGCCGATTCGGCCAGTCGCAAATCAGCGGTAAATCCACCAGCCCTTCCGCCTGCGCCGGATGGCCCCAGACGCGGGCGACATACTGCTTCTTCGGCTCGCGCTCGCGGAACTGACGCTTCAGCTCACGTTCTGCCGCTTTATTCAGAGCCACCACAATCACGCCGCTGGTCGCCATATCCAGACGATGGACTGACTCGGCCTGGGGATAATCACGCTGGATACGCGTCATCACGCTGTCTTTATGCTCTTCCAGACGCCCCGGCACGGACAACAAGCCGCTCGGCTTGTTAACCACCATAATGTGCTCGTCCTGATACAGAACGACCAGCCACGGATCCATCGGGGGATTGTAGGGCTCCATTACCATCTTGCGCTCCGCTTACTGATGCGTCACAACGATAAGACGCAGGGCGTCGAGACGCCACCCCGCCTGATTCAGGCTTTCCAGCACCTGCTGGCGGTTGCTCTCAATGGCGGCCAGCTCATCGTCACGAATGTTAGGGTTCACTGCTTTCAACGCTTCCAGACGCGACAGCTCGGCAGAAAGCTTCTCATCGGCTTCGCTACGCGCCGCATCGATCAGCACTCTGGCCGCTTTTTCGGCCTGGGCTTCACCCAGTTGCAGAATGGCATGCACGTCCTGCTGCACCGCATTCACCAGCTTACTGCCGGTATGGCGGTTCACCGCGCTCAGCTGACGGTTGAAGCTTTCAAACTCCACCTGGCCGGCCAGGTTCGTACCGTTTTTATCCAGCAGCAGACGCACCGGGGTTGGCGGCAGGAAGCGGTTAAGCTGAAGCTGTTTCGGCGCCTGCGCTTCCACAACGTAGATCAGCTCCACCAGCAGCGTGCCCACAGGCAAGGCTTTGTTCTTCAACAGGGAGATGGTGCTGCTGCCGGTATCGCCGGAGAGGATCAGATCCAGACCGTTGCGGATCAGCGGGTGCTCCCAGGTGATGAACTGTGCATCTTCGCGGGAAAGCGCCACATCACGCTCAAAGGTGATGGTGCAGCCGTCTTCCGGCAGGCCCGGGAAATCCGGCACCAGCATATGATCGGACGGGGTCAGCACGATCATGTTCTCGCCGCGATCGTCCTGGTTAATGCCGACGATGTCGAACAGGTTCATGGAGAAGCTGATCAGGCTGGTGTCATCGTCCTGTTCTTCGATACTTTCGGCCAGCTGCTGCGCTTTTTCACCGCCGTTGGAGTGGATCTCCAGCAGGCGATCGCGCCCCTGCTCCAGCTGAGCTTTCAGCGCGTCGTGCTTCTCTCGACAGGATTTGATCAGCTCATCAAAGCCCTCGGTGTTTTCCGGCGCCGCGAGGTAACCGATCAGATCCGCATGCACCTGATCGTAAATGGTGCGGCCCGTCGGGCAGGTATGTTCAAACGCATCCAGGCCTTCGTGGTACCAGCGAACCAGAACGGACTGGGCGGTTTTCTCCAGATACGGAACGTGGATCTGAATATCGTGCGCCTGACCGATACGATCCAGACGGCCGATACGCTGCTCCAGCAGATCCGGGTTAAACGGCAGATCGAACATCACCAGGTTGCTGGCGAACTGGAAGTTACGGCCTTCAGAACCGATTTCGGAGCACAGCAGAACCTGCGCGCCGCTGTCCTCTTCACTAAACCACGCCGCAGCGCGGTCGCGCTCGATAATAGACATGCCTTCATGGAACACGGCGGCGCGAATACCTTCGCGCTCGCGCAGCACTTGTTCAAGTTGCAGGGCGGTGGCTGCCTTGGCGCAGATCACCAGCACCTTCCGGGAACGGTGCGCGGTCAGATAACCCATCAACCACTCCACGCGCGGATCGAAGTTCCACCAGGTGCCGGTGTCGCCTTCAAATTCCTGATAAATCTGCTCAGGGTAGAGCATGTCGCGCGCGCGATCTTCCGCAGATTTACGGGTGCCCATAATGCCGGAGACTTTAATCGCCGTCTGGTACTGGGTCGGCAGCGGCAGTTTGATGGTGTGCAGCTCGCGTTTCGGGAAGCCTTTCACGCCGTTACGGGTGTTACGGAACAGCACGCGGCTGGTGCCGTGACGGTCCATCAGCATGTCGATCAGCTCTTTACGCGCGGATCCCGCATTATCGCTGTCGCTGTTCGCGGCCTGAAGCAGCGGCTCAATATCCTGCTCGCCGATCAGATCGCTGAGAGTGTTAAGCTCATCATTAGAGAGACGATTACCGGCCAGCAGCAGCGCGACGGCGTCCGCCACCGGACGGTAGTTTTTCTGCTCTTCAACAAACTGCTCAAAATCGTGGAAACGGTTCGGATCGAGCAGGCGCAGACGGGCGAAGTGGCTCTCAAGACCCAGCTGCTCCGGAGTGGCGGTCAGAAGCAGAACGCCCGGTACGCGCTCGGCAAGCTGCTCAATCGCCATGTATTCACGGCTTGGCGCATCTTCGCTCCAGACCAGGTGGTGTGCTTCGTCGACGACCAGCAGATCCCATTCTGCGTCGCACAGGTGCTCCAGGCGCTGCTTGCTGCGGCGCACGAAGTCCAGGGAACAAATGACCAGCTGTTCGGTTTCAAACGGGTTGTCCGCGTCGTGCTGGGCTTCGGCATAGCGCTCGTCGTCGAACAGGGAGAAGCGCAGGTTAAAGCGGCGCAGCATCTCGACCAGCCACTGGTGTTGCAGCGTTTCCGGCACCACAATCAGCACGCGCTCGGCAGCGCCAGAGAGCAGCTGCTGGTGCAGGATCATGCCTGCTTCGATGGTTTTACCCAGGCCCACTTCGTCAGCCAGCAGCACGCGAGGCGCATGGCGACGGCCCACGTCATGGGCGATATTCAGCTGATGGGGAATAAGGCTGGTACGCTGACCGCGCAGGCCGCTCCACGGCATGCGGTACTGTTCACTCTGGAACTTACGCGCGCGGTAGCGCAGGGAGAAGCGATCCATTCGGTCGATTTGCCCGGCAAACAGACGGTCCTGCGGCTTGCTGAAAACCAGTTTGCTGTCGAGCAGCACTTCACGCAGGATAACATTCGTCTCGTCGGTATCAAGACGCGTACCGATGTAGGCGAGCAGTCCATTCTCTTCTTTTACGTCTTCAACCTTCAGCTGCCAGCCTTCGTGGCTGGTCACGGTGTCGCCCGGATTGAACATTACGCGGGTAACAGGGGAGTCATTGCGAGCGTACAGGCGGTTTTCACCGGTAGCAGGGAAAAGGAGGGTAACCATGCGCGCATCGACGGCAACGACGGTTCCTAATCCAAGTTCGCTTTCTGTATCGCTGATCCAGCGTTGACCAAGTGTAAAAGGCATAGTTGTTCGGCTCTAATCTTTAATTGCAGGCAATAGTTCGACCCCGTCAAAAAAGACGGTCGTCGAAAAATGGGTCCGGGAATGGAAAGGGCGCTATGGTACTGGATGGCAACGGTTTCGTCACGCGTCAAAATAGCCCAAGTTGTCCTGTCACTAGTGTAGCAAAGTCGTCATTGATGAACGGTAAAATTCCCTCCGCTACCGGCTGAAGCTGGCGGGTCAGGTAGTGATCGTAATCAAGCGGAGACTGCTGGTAATCAACGGGTTCCGGGCCGTTAGTTGTCCAGACGTATTTGATCGTCCCCCGGTTTTGATACTGCGGCGCACGGCCCCGGCGAACGTTCTCTTCGTCCGCCAGCCGCGCGGCGCGTACGTGGGGGGGAACATTACGCTGATATTCCGCCAGCGGGCGGCGAAGGCGCTTGCGATACACCAGCTGGTCATCCAGCTCACCGGCCATCAGGCTGGCAATGGTTTCGCGCACGTAGTCCTGATAGGGCTCGTTGCGAAACACCCGCAGGTAGAGCGTCTGCTGGAACTGCTGCGCCAGTGGCGTCCAGTCGGTGCGCACCGTCTCCAGCCCTTTAAAGACCATCCGCTGCGTGTCACCTTCCTGAATCAGCCCGGCGTAGCGCTTCTTGCTGCCCTGGTCGGTTCCGCGAATGGTCGGCATTAAAAAGCGGGCAAAATGGGTCTCAAACTCCAGCTCTAACGCGCTGGTTAACCGCTCTTTTTGCAAATTTTCGCGCCACCAGTCGTTCACGTAGGCGACCAGCTCTTTGCCGATTTGCGCGGCGGCGTCCTCTGAATGGGCCGCTTTCAGCCAGACAAAGGTGGAGTCGGTATCGCCATAAATCACGTCATAGCCCCGGGATTCAATCAGCGCTTTGGTCTGGCGCATAATGTCGTGCCCGCGCATGGTGATGGACGACGCCAGACGGGGATCAAAGAAGCGGCAGGCGCTGGTACCCAGCACGCCGTAAAAGGCGTTCATAATGATTTTCAGCGCCTGTGATAGCGGCTTGTTGCCGTGGCGTTTCGCCTCGTCGCGGCCGTGCCAGATGTTTCCCACAATTTCGGGCAGGCAGTGTTTTTCCCGCGAGAAGCGTGCTCCAAGAAAACCTTCGGTGCTGTGCGCATCGTCTGGCTGCGCCATCCCCTCCACCAGCCCCACCGGATCAATCAGAAACGTGCGGATAATGGACGGGTACAGGCTTTTATAATCCAGCACCAGCACCGAGTCATACAGCCCGGGCCGTGAATCCATCACGTAACCGCCGGGGCTGGCCTGCGGCGGCACGTCGCCGAGGTTAGGGGCGACATAACCCGCCCGGTGCATCCGTGGGAAATAGAGGTGGCTGAAGGCCGCTACCGAGCCGCCGTGCCTGTCGACCGCAAGGCCGTTCACCGTTGCGCGTTCCAGCAGGAAGGGCATGATCTCGGTTTTGTGGAAGATATGCGTCACCAGCTCGCAATCTTTCAGGTTATAGGTGGCGAGCGCGGGTTTATCTTCATTAAAACGCCGGTCGATCTCGTCCATTCGGTCCCAGGGATTGTCGATGGATTTACCTTCGCCGAGCAGTTCCTGGGCGACCGCTTCCAGCGAGAAGGAAGAGAAGTTCCAGAAGGCGGATTTCAGCGCCTCGATGCCGTCGATAATCAGGCGACCATTGGCCTGCGCGAAGAAAACACCGTTCTTAAAGCCGTGCTCACGCCACTCCAGCTCGCTGTTGCCGCGCCCCAGAATCAGCGGGATACGGTAACGCTCGGCATGTTTTTGCAGCACGCGCAGGTCAAACTGCACGACGTTCCAGCCGATCAGCACGTCCGGATCGTGCTCGGCAAACCACTGGTTAAGCTTCTCCAGCAGCTGCGGGCGGCTGTTGACGTACTCCAGATGAAAATCCAGCGCGGACGCATCGCCGTTCGGCGGCCCGAGCATATAGACAACCCGCTGCCCGCAGCCTTCCAGACCGATGCAGTACAGTTCGCCGTGGCGGGTGGTTTCAATATCCAGCGACACCCACTTTAGCGGCGGGCGATAGTGCGGATTAGGCTTCAGGCGCGCGTTAACGATCCTGCCGTTTTGCGCGGCGCCATCTACCCAGACGGGGGCGGTGATAAACCGCTCCATCAGAAAGCGTTCAGGCGGGCGGATGTCGGCCTCGTAAAGCGTCACGCCCGCTTCACGGAGCAGTTTTTCATAGCGCATTAACTGGCGATGGGCGCGGCAGTAGAGGCCATAAACCGGCTGGCGATGGAAATCTTTCAGCTGAAGCGGCGTAAGGCGCCAGTTGTTTTCGCCGTGCAGCAGTTGCTTCACTTTCTCGACGTGAGCTTCAGGAATAAAGGCCACGGACTCCTGCGGCGGGAGCGTAACGTTTAGCGGGCCGTTGTCCGTTGCCAGCCAGAATTCAACCTCAGTACCCTGAGGGGTATCCCGCCAGTGTCTGGTCAGTAAAAAGCCTTCTTGCGCCTGCGTCACGCCGATATCCCATAAAACAAAACCAGGCCTGATTATAGCCTGGTTGAGGGGTGTTTGCTGGGGTTTTATACAGTGTCTGTTTAGCCGGATGGCGCTGCGCTTATCCGGCCTACAATCTATTGCCCGTAATACGCCTTCGCGCCGTGCTTACGCAGGTAATGCTTATCCAGCAGGGTTTGCTGCATATCCGGCAGCTGCGGCGCAAGCTGGCGGCAGAAGATCCCCATGTAGGCGACTTCCTCCAGCACGATCGCGTTGTGCACCGCGTCCTCCGCGTTTTTACCCCAGGCAAACGGGCCGTGGGAGTGCACCAGCACGCCGGGCATTTGCGCCGCGTCGATTCCCTGTTTTTCGAAGGTTTCGACAATCACGTTCCCTGTTTCCCATTCGTACTCACCGTTGATCTCCGCATCGGTCATCAGACGTGTGCAGGGAATGGTGCCGTAGAAGTAGTCCGCGTGGGTGGTGCCGGTGGCCGGAATAGGCTGGCCCGCCTGCGCCCAGATGGTCGCGTGACGCGAATGGGTATGCACAATCCCGCCGATGGTTGGGAATGAGCGGTAGAGCAGGCGATGGGTTGGCGTATCGGAGGAGGGCTTTTTATTGCCTTCAACCACTTCACCCGTTTCGATGCTGACCACCACCATATCTTCTGCGGTCATTACCGTGTAATCCACGCCGGAAGGCTTGATCACGAACACCCCTTTTTCCCGGTCAACGGCGCTGACGTTGCCCCAGGTCAGGGTTACGAGGTTATGTTTTGGCAGCGCCAGGTTGGCTTCGAGTACCTGACGTTTGAGATCTTCTAACATTGTCGTCTCCTGCCGGATGGCGCTGCGCTTATCCGGCCTACAGAACCGTAGGCCCGGTAAACGAAGTGCCACCGGGCATTCAGGGCTTAGCGTTTTGAACCGTAATAGACTTCGTTCCAGCGCAGCCCGTCTTTAAAGGCTGGCAGACGGGTGTCGTTATCAATCACGGTCAGTTCGATGTCGTGCAGCTCGGCGAACTGGCGCATATCGTTCAGGTCAAGCGCGTGGCTGAATACGGTGTGGTGCGCGCCGCCGGCCAGGATCCAGGCTTCCGACGCGGTTGGCAGGTCAGGCTGCGCTTTCCACAAAGCGTTGGCGACCGGCAGCTTCGGCAGAGAATGCGGGGTTTCAACCGCATCGACGCAGTTCACCAGCAGGCGGAACCGGTCGCCGAGGTCGATCAGGCTGGCGTTAATGGCCGGGCCGGTACGGGTGTTGAAGATCAGACGGGCCGGATCCGCTTTGCCGCCAATGCCGAGGTACTGCACGTCGAGGATCGGTTTCTCTTCCACCGCGATGGATGGACACACTTCCAGCATGTGCGAGCCGAGCACCAGATCGTTGCCGTTCTCGAAGTGGTAGGTGTAGTCCTCCATAAAAGAGGTGCCGCCCTGTAGACCGGTCGACATCACCTTCATGATGCGAAGCAGAGCGGCAGTTTTCCAGTCGCCTTCGCCCGCAAAGCCGTAGCCCTGCTGCATCAGACGTTGTACCGCCAGACCCGGGAGCTGTTTCAGGCCGTGGAGATCTTCAAAGGTGGTGGTGAAGGCATGGAAGCCGCCCTGTTCCAGAAAACGCTTCATGCCCAGCTCAATACGTGCGGCATCCAGCACGTTCTGGCGCTTGTCGCCGTTGACCTGTGCCGCAGGCGTCAGGCGGTAGCTGCTTTCGTACTCGTCCACCAGCGCGTTAACGTCGCCATCGCTGATGTCATTCACCACCTGCACCAGATCGCCCACCGCCCAGGTGTTGACGGAGAAGCCAAATTTAATCTGCGCGGCCACTTTATCACCGTCGGTGACTGCCACTTCGCGCATGTTGTCGCCGAAACGCACCACTTTCAGGTAGCGGGTGTCCTGCTTAGAGACCGCCTGACGCATCCAGGAGCCAATGCGTTTTTGTGCCTGGCCGTCCTGCCAGTGGCCGGTCACCACGGCATGCTGTTGACGCATGCGCGCGCCGATGAAGCCGAACTCGCGGCCGCCGTGCGCGGTCTGGTTCAGGTTCATGAAGTCCATGTCGATGCTGTCCCACGGCAGGGAGGCGTTGAACTGCGTGTGGAATTGCAGCAGCGGTTTGTTGAGGATAGCCAGGCCGTTGATCCACATTTTTGCTGGCGAGAAGGTGTGCAGCCACACCACCAGGCCAGCGCATTTGTCATCGTAATTGGCATCGCGGCAGATGTTAGTGATTTCGTCCGGGGTGGTACCCAGCGGCTTCAGCACCAGTTTGCACGGCAGTTTGGCTTCCGCGTTCAGCGCATTCACAACGTGCTCCGCGTGTTTCGTCACCTGCTGCAACGCTTCCGGTCCGTACAGATGCTGGCTGCCAATCACAAACCACACTTCATAATTATTAAAAATGGTCATTATCGTGTCCTTAATGTGTCAGGGTTGCCGTAGTGTCCGCGGTGCTTTTGGCCGGGGCGGCGACAGGGAGATAGTGAAGTTCGGCGCTTTTTGCCCATTGCTGGTAGCGCTGATAAAGCTGTTCAAAGCGTTGTGCCTGCTGAGTCTGCGGATGGAGCGTACTTTCGACGGCGCTCGCCATATGCTGTTGCGCGGTCGGGATATCTGCATGGACGCCTGCGGCCACGGCAGCGAAAATCGCGGCGCCCAGCGCACAGCACTGATCGGAGGCCACAATTTGCAGCGGCCGGTTCAGCACGTCGCAGCAGGCCTGCATAATCACCGGGTTTTTACGGGCGATCCCACCCAGCGCCATCACGTTGTTCACGTCAATGCCCTGGTCGATGAAGCACTCCATGATGGCGCGCGCGCCGAACGCGGTGGCAGCGATCAGGCCGCCAAACAGCGCGGGCGCGTCGGTCGCCAGGTTGAGATCGGTAATCACTCCTTTCAGACGCTGGTTGGCAAACGGCGTACGACGCCCGTTGAACCAGTCCAGCACCACCGGCAGGTGGTCGAGAGACGGATTTTTTGCCCAGGCGTCGGTGAGCTGCGGCAGGAGCTGTTTTTTGCTCGCCGTAATCTGCGTTTTCAGTTCAGGATGCGCGGCAGCCAGCTGATCCAGCGGCCAGCCGAGCACGCGGCCAAACCAGGCGTAGATATCGCCGAAGGCAGACTGGCCCGCTTCGAGGCCGATAAAATCAGGCACCACGCTGCCGTCAACCTGACCGCAGATGCCTTTCACCGCGCGGTCGCCGACGCTGGCTTTATCTGCCGTCAGAATGTCACAGGTGGAGGTGCCGATAACTTTTACCAGCGTGTTGGGCTGCGCACCCGCGCCCACGGCCCCCATATGGCAGTCGAACGCGCCGCCGGAAATGGTCACGTTTTGCGGCAGACCGAGGCGTTTCGCCCACTCTTCGCAGAGCGTGCCGACCGGAATATCGGCGGTGAAGGTGTCGGTAAACAGCGGGTATGTCAGGTTTTTGTTGATGATCGGGTCGAGTTCATCGAAGAACGCTGCCGGAGGCAGACCGCCCCAGCTTTCATGCCACAGCGATTTATGCCCGGCGCTGCAACGGCCCCGGCGAATATCCTGCGGACGCGTGGTGCCGGAGAGCAGAGCTGGAACCCAGTCGCACAGCTCAATCCATGACGCCGCTGCCTGTGCGACCGACGCATCCGCGCGGGTAACGTGCAGGATCTTGGCCCAGAACCACTCGCTGGAGTAAATCCCGCCGATATACCGTGAGTAGTCAGTTTTGCCCGGCTGATGGCATAAGCGGGTGATGGCTTCCGCCTCTTCCACGGCGGTATGGTCTTTCCACAGCACAAACATGGCGTTCGGGTTGTCGGCAAACTCCGGTCGCAGCGCCAATACGCGGCCTTCGGCATCGACAGGGGCAGGCGTTGAGCCAGTGCTGTCGACGCCAATCCCCACGACATCGGCCCGCTGGGCGTCCGTCAGCTCTGCCAGCACGGTTTTGATCGCCGCTTCCATTGATTCAATGTAATCACGCGGGTGGTGGCGGAACTGGTTGTTCGGCGCATCGCAGTAGCGCCCCTCTTGCCAGCGCGGATACCACTCAACGCTGGTTGCTATCTCCTGGCCAGTCGTACAGTCCACTGCCAGCGCGCGAACTGAGTCGCTGCCAAAATCGAGGCCAATTGCAATTGCCATGGTGTTGCTCCATCCAAAAAACAGGTATGGAAGAACATTAGAGACTGGGGACAAAAATCGTCAGGCAGGATCCGCTAATCTTATGGACTAAATTGCTGTAGCCACGCAAAGTGTGACGCCGTGCAAATATTCTATGTGGACATTTCTGCCGCACTTATAGACACTTTTGTTACTGCTTATCTGCCAGTACTGGCGGAGAAATCAGGGGAAAAGGCTGAAACATGGCGGACGTAAAAGAGGCGTGTTGCTTTTTGGATCTTTTCACGAGCCATTTTTATACTGCTTTTATCGATATGGACAATTGGTTTCCTTCAGGACCCTTGGGAGAACTGAATCTATGGCCGAACCGCAAAACGATCCCTTACTGCCGGGCTACTCATTTAACGCCCATCTGGTGGCGGGGCTGACGCCAATTGAGGCCGAGGGATATCTCGATTTTTACGTCGATCGCCCTCTTGGCATGAAGGGATATATCCTGAACCTGACCGTACGCGGAGAAGGGGTCGTCAAAAACGGGGATCAGCAGTTTATCTGCCGCCCCGGTGATATGCTGCTGTTCCCGCCGGGGGAGATCCACCACTACGGGCGCCACCCGGATGCCAAAGAGTGGTATCACCAGTGGGTCTATTTCCGTCCGCGCGCCTACTGGCAGGAGTGGCTCTCGTGGCCGGCCATTTTCGCCCATACCGGTTTATATCGCCCGGATGAGGCGCATCTGGCGCAGTTCCGTGAGCTGTTCGCACAGATTATTGAGGCAGGGCAGGCGGGCGGGCGCTACGCCGAACTGCTGGCGATCAACCTGCTTGAACAGGTGCTGCTGCGCCGCATGGAGGCCATTAACGAGTCGCTTAATCCGCCGCTGGACAACCGCGTCCGCGACGCCTGCCAGTACATCAGCGACCACCTTGCCGACAGCCAGTTTGATATTGCCAGCGTCGCCCAGCATGTGTGCCTGTCGCCGTCACGGCTCTCTCATCTGTTCCGCCAGCAGCTTGGCGTGAGCGTACTCAGCTGGCGTGAGGATCAGCGCATCAGCCAGGCGAAACTGCTGCTCAGCACCACCCGAATGCCTATCGCCACCGTCGGGCGTAACGTCGGCTTTGAAGATCAGCTCTATTTCTCTCGCGTGTTTAAGAAGTGCACCGGTGCCAGCCCGAGCGAATTCCGTGCGGGATGTGAATAATCGGTAAACATTCAGGTGAACTTCAGGCGCATCTTGTAAACTATTCAGACAATTGATGCCTTGACGCGGTGCAGGGCGCTAAGCAGAATCGCTGATTCGTTTTCTGACCGGAATAGTTATGCAGGCATTGCTGGAACATTTTATTACCCAGTCCGTTATGTATTCGCTCATCGCCGTGGCGCTGGTGGCGTTTCTGGAGTCGCTGGCGCTGGTCGGGCTGATCCTGCCCGGCACCGTGATGATGGCGGGGCTTGGGGCGCTTATCGGCAGCGGAGAGGTCAATTTCTGGCAGGCGTGGATGGCCGGTATCATCGGTTGTTTGCTTGGGGACTGGATCTCCTTCTGGCTGGGCTGGCGCTTTAAGAAGCCGCTGCACCGCTGGTCGTTCATGAAAAAGAACAAAGCACTGCTGGATAAAACCGAGCACGCGCTGCACCAGCACAGCATGTTCACTATCCTTGTGGGGCGCTTTGTTGGCCCAACACGCCCGCTGGTGCCGATGGTGGCCGGGATGCTGGATCTGCCCGTCGCGAAGTTTGTGGTGCCGAACATCATCGGCTGTGTCTTCTGGCCGCCGTTCTACTTCCTGCCGGGGATCCTCGCAGGCGCGGCCATCGATATTCCTGACGGTATGCAAAGCGGTGAGTTCAAGTGGCTGCTGCTGGGCACGGCGGTGCTGCTGTGGCTGGCGGTCTGGCTCTGCTGGCGCCTGTGGCGCAGCGCGAAAGCCAGTGTTGATCGCCTGACGCGCTATCTTCCGCGCTCTCGCCTGCTCTGGCTGGCCCCGCTGACGCTGGGGGTGGCTGTCGTGGCGCTGGTGGCGCTGATTCGCCACCCGCTGATGCCGGTGTACGGTGAGATCCTGTTGAAGGTGGTGAGCCGTTAAGGTGTTTTCCCTCTCCCTGTGGGAGAGGGCCAGGGTGAGGGCATCAGACCGCACGAATACCCAACAATGAAGACGCCCCCGCCTTACCACTCAGAAGTTCTTCTGTTTCCCCATCCCACAAAATACGTCCCTCCGCGATCACCACCGATCGCGGCGCGATGCGTGCGGCATCTTCGATGCTATGCGAAACCATCAGCATCGTCAGTTGCTCGCGCTCGCAAACCTCCTCAACCAGCGAGAGCATCTCCTGACGCAGGGCCGGGTCGAGCGCCGAAAAGGGTTCGTCGAGCAGCAGCAGCGGCTGCTTGCGCACCAGACAGCGCGCCAGCGCCACGCGCTGGCGCTGGCCGCCGGAAAGCTCACCCGGTAGTCTGTTGATAAACGCAGCCAGGCCCATTTGTTCGGCGATCGCCTCCAGCGTCTGACGCTGCGCAACACTGAGTTTTAACCCCGGATCCATACCCAGCGCGATGTTCTGCCACACCGTAAGATGATTGAACAGATTGTTTTCCTGAAACAGCATCGACACCGGGCGCTTAGCCGGCGGAGCGTAGGTATATTCGCCATTATCAATGACGATCGACCCGCTGGCAGGCTGCAAAAAACCGGCAATCAGATTGAGCAGGGTACTTTTTCCGGCCCCGCTGGGGCCAAGCACTGCGATTCGCTCTCCCTGACGAACGGAGAGGGTAAAACGCATTGGCAGGTGCTCATAAAGCCAGGTTACATCAGTCAGTTTTAACATCACGCCCCGGAAGTTTTTCGATAACGGTAAATAACGCAAAGCACAGCACCAGCAGTAAAAGTGCCGTGACGGCGCCGTCCTGGCTACGATAGGAGCCAATTTGCTGATAAAGCCAGAACGGCAGCGTGCGGAAATCCTCGTTGCCAAAGAGGGCCACAACGCCAAAATCGCCAATCGACAGCACGCAGGCAAACGCCAGCGCCTGGGCCAGCGGACGCTTTAGCGCGCGCAGTTCGACCACCTTCAGACGCTGCCAGCCCTGCATGCCCAGCGACTGACACAGCAAACTGTAGCGGCTGTTGACGTCGCGCATCGGGTTTTCCAGCACCTTGAGCGCGTAAGGGATGGCCATCAGTGCGTTGGTAAAAATGACGATGCCGTCGGCGCTTTCCGGCAGGCCGATGGTGCTGTTGAACAGTAAAAAGAATCCGGTCGCCAGCACAATGCCCGGCATCGCCAGGATCAGCATACCCGTCAGCTCCAGCGCGTGTGCGGCTTTACGGGCATGACGCGCGTACAGCTCGCGGCTGCTCCAGAGCAGCATCATGGTCAGGATCACGCACAGGATCCCGGCTGCCAGCGCGATGCGCAATGAGGTCCACGTCGCCTGCCACAGGACAGGCTGTTGCAGTACCGACAACACATTGCGATTCAGGCCATCAACGATAACGGCCAGCAGCGGGGGCAACAGAAGCAGGAGTGCCAGTGCGATTAGCATAAAATCCGCGATGCGGCTGTGCAGGCTGTCCTGCGGATCGCGCCAGCCCGTCAAGTTGTTGCTGCCTGTGGGGATCGCTTTACTTAGCCGCTGGCTGAGTAACACCAGCGCCAGACAGCAGACCATCTGCACCATCGCCAGCAGCGCGGCGCGGCCCGGATCATAGTCGTAACTTAAGGCCTGATAGATCGCCAGCTCAATGGTGGTAGCCTGCGGCCCGCCGCCGAGAGAAAGCACGGTCGCGAAGCTGGCGAAGCAGAGCATAAAGATTAGCGCGGCCACCGGGGCAATCTGGCGTCGCAGCCACGGCCATTCGACAAAGCGGAAGAACGACCAGCCGCGCATGCCAAGCTGGGCGGCAATCTGGCGCTGCTCACCGGGAATGTTTTCCAGCGCCTGTAAAAAGAGGCGCGTCGCCATCGGCATATTGAAAAAAATATGCGCCAGCAGAATGCCTTTCAGGCCGTAAGGGGAGAAGGTCCATTCCAGACCAAGCAGGTTGAAGAGGGATGCCAGCCAGCCCTGCCGACCGTAGACGCTCAGAATGCCGAACACCGCCACCAGTACGGGCAGGATCAGCGTCATCGCGCACAGCCGCAGCAGGGCAAGCCTGCCGGGGAAACGTCTGCGATAGAGGGCGCGCGCGAGGAAAATGGCCGGGATCGCCGACAGCAGCGCGGAGAGAAACGCCTGCCAGAAGGAGAAACGGATGACGTGCCAGAGATAGCTGTCGTGCCAGAGGGCAAGCAGATCGCTCTCGGGCGCGTTAAACCACAGCGCAAGGAATGCACCCAGGCTGACGACCACCATCAGTATGGCGGCGAGCAGCCCGGGAATTAACCAGCCGGGGATCAGCGGCTGACGGCGCGTTGCCATTCACTTATCCATGCGGCACGCTGGGCGGCAACCTGCTGCGGCGTAAATTCCAGAGAGGTTTGCGGTTTGTTTAGCTGCTCAAAGCCCGCCGGCAGCGCAACGTCAGTGACCGGGTACATCCAGTTGCCTGTCGGAATAGCGTTCTGGAAAGCCGGGGAGATCATAAATTTCAGGAATTTTTCGGCAAGCTCCGGCTGTTTGCTCGCAGCGGTGCGGGCGGCCACTTCCACCTGCAAATAATGCCCTTCAGCAAAGTTCGCGGCGGCGTAGTTGTCTTTCTTCTCGGCGATAATGTGGTAGGCCGGAGAGGTCGTGTAGCTCAGCACCAGATCGCTTTCGCCTTTCAGGAACAGGCCGTAGGCTTCGCTCCAGCCTTTGGTGACGGTAACGGTTTTGGCGGCCAGCTTCTGCCACGCTTCCGGCGCTTTATCCCCGTAGACTTTCTGCATCCACAGCAGCAGCCCCAGACCCGGCGTGCTGGTGCGCGGATCTTCGTAAATCACGCGCCACTTCTGGTCACTTTCAACCAGATCTTTCAGGCTTTTAGGCGGATTCTTCAGCTTGTTTTTATCGTAGACAAACGCAAAGTAACCGTAATCAAAGGGAACGAAGGTGTCGTTCTTCCAGCCGCCCGGTACGTTGACGGCATCTGCCGCCACGCCGCTTTTGGCGAACAGTCTGGTTTGGGTGGCGGCTTCCAGCAGGTTGTTATCCAGCCCGAGCACCACGTCGGCTTTGCTGTTTTTGCCTTCCATGCGCAGACGGTTGAGCAGCGAGACGCCATCTTCCAGCGCCACGAATTTCAGCTCGCAGTTGCAGTCGGCTTCAAAGGCTTTTTTTACCACCGGGCCGGGGCCCCAGTCGGCGGAGAAGGAGTCGTAGGTGTAGACCGTCAGAACAGGCTTTGCAAAAACAGGCAGCGCAACCAGCGCCAGCAGAGGAAGAACGTTCTTTAACACTTTGCACCTCAGGGTTGAGTGGCAAAGGATTTTGAGAGACAGCCTCAAATCCCTTCGCCGGCGTTATCCGGATCAGGTTCGACGGGTATTATCTCAGCGCACATCAGTGATGCAGCACCCCGTTGAGAACGGCGCTATTGTAATGATTTGGTGAATATTACGAAAGGGTTATGGCTCCGGCGGCGCAAACCAGGCGGATTTAAAATCAAACCAGCCGAGGGTATTCATCCGCAGACCGCGCATGCTGCGCTGCCCCTGGATCAGCAGCCAGTGGTGAATCAGCGGTACGATCGTCTGCCCGGTCAGTAATTCCTGACACCAGGCGGCCAGATCCATTTCTCCCGCCCGCCACCGCGCGGCGTCCTGTTGCCAGTCCCGGTTGATACAGTGCTGAATCAGGGGCACTTCGTACAGGTGAGAAAAGAGCGAGAAATCCAGCGGCAGCGTAAAATTCGCGCTGTTGAGCCAGATATCGCTGATGACGTCTCCGCGATGCCATTCATCATAATCGACTTCCTGTATCGCCAGCGTCACGCCTTCGGCTGCCAGCAGCGTGCTCATGATCCTCGCCAGAAAACGGTGCTCAATGTGGTCGCGATAGTAGCTGAGGGTGATGGTCTCCAGTCCGGCAGGCTTTTCGCTGCGGACGGGCTGCGCATGGTGCCAGCGTGGGAGCAGGCCATAGGCCGGGAACCACCAGGTCTGGTATTGCTCCTCTGCGTGATAAATCAGGTTAGCGGGCGCCAGAATATGGCTTATCCACCTGCGGACGTCGTGGTTTGCGCCGCGATGGCTGCGGCTATCAAAGAGCAGGTAGTAGCAACCCTCCTCCAGGCGGCTTTCGAACGCCTTTTCACCGGCTGTTGGCCCTTCCAGGGTCAGGCCTGCGCTCAGCTCTTCGTTGAGATCCGGTAACACCCAGACGTTCACTTCGTCGATCAACGCCCGATAGCCAAAATAGTCATCAAAGGCGCGGATCTTCAGTTGATTACTGTTATTTCGTGTAACGGAGTAGGGGCCCGTACCAATCGGCTGGCTGGAAAAATTGTTCAGGGATCGCCACTCGGCAGGCAGGATCATTGAGGGGACGTAGCCCAGAAGCCACGGAAGCCATTTGTCCGGCTGCGATAGCTCAATATCCAGCGTCCAGGCCGTTGGGGAGTGGATCCGCGCGATATGCGAATAGAGCGGCAGCGTGCGGGCGCGCTCTAAAGAATCGATAACGTCGCGCATCTCCAGCTCGCGTCCATGGTGGAAATGAATGCCGGGGCGTAAAAAGAAGCGCCAGTGCAGCGGGGATACCTGCTGCCAGTGATGGGCAATATCCGCTTCCAGTTCCCCGTTTTCCTCATTTATCCGCGTCAGGCCGCTGAAAATCTGCCGGGCCATGTGGGTTTCAGAGCGACGTAACGCCGTACCGGGCAACAGATTTTTCATTGGGCGGTAGTAAAGCACCCGCAGAATGTGGCGTCCCTGACGAAAGCTGCGTCCCAGATGCGAGACCAGCATCTGGCGCACGGCGGCTTTGTCGCCCACCAGCTGGACCAGCTGATCGATGCGGTCCTGCTCCAGCAGATCCTCCGCCCGCTGTTGCTGTAGCGCCAGGCCGGTATAAAGGAAAGTCAGGCGCGAACGCTTGCCGCGTCCGGCTTCGGCCTCCCAGTTTAACCAGCCCTGCTGCTGCATGGTATTAAGGAGCGTGCGCATATGACGCCGGGAGCAGTTGAGGAGCTCAGCCAGCTCGTTCAGCGTGGTCTCCTGCGATTGCCCCTCGCAGCACTGCCAGAGGCGGATAAATTGTTGTTGCAGACGACCGGAAGGCATAAAAGGGGAACTCCTGACAAAAAATCAGCAATTTATTAATCCCTATATTAAGCCAATAATCCTTATCGATGAAGCGAGGAGGTAAATTATGAAGAGGTCTACCGCACGTCAGTTTTATCAGCACTATTTTTCAGCGACAAAGGGAGTGTCCTGGCTGGCCCGCCAGTGCGCAGAGCAGCGGCTGAGAATACTGGAAGATCTGATGCAGTGGGACGTTACGAAATCGACCTCTTCTCGCTAACTCGCCTCGATCATGTGTGACTGAGTATTGGTGCTAATCACCCGCCAGCAAAATGTTTTTTGCTGGCTTTTTTCGTTTACTATTTCACCCAATTTCGATTCGCTTTCATAAGGACTTGCGCATGCTCTGGTTGATGACGATGGGGCGACGCCTGAACGGCGTGTACGCCGCTTTTATGCTGGTGGCCTTCATGATGGGCGTAGCCGGCGCGCTACAGGCGCCGACGCTGAGCCTGTTTCTCAGCCGCGAGGTGGGGGCGCAGCCGTTTTGGGTGGGCCTGTTCTACACCGTCAACGCCATTGCCGGGATCCTCGTCAGCCTGTGGCTGGCGAAACGATCCGACAGCCAGGGCGATCGCCGCAAGCTGATCCTCTTTTGTTGCGCCATGGCCGTGGGCAACGCGTTATTGTTTGCCTTCAACCGCCATTACCTGACGCTCATTACCTGCGGCGTGCTGCTGGCCTCTCTGGCGAACACCGCCATGCCGCAACTGTTCGCCCTGGCCCGGGAGTACGCCGACAGCTCGGCGAGGGAAGTGGTGATGTTCAGCTCGGTGATGCGTGCGCAGCTCTCTCTCGCGTGGGTCATCGGTCCGCCGCTGGCGTTTATGCTGGCGCTGAACTACGGCTTCACCACCATGTTTTCCATCGCGGCGGGGATTTTTGTCATCAGCCTGGCGCTGATAGCCTTTGCGCTGCCATCGGTGGCGCGCGTAGAGCAGGTGACGGACAAGCCCATCACCCAGGTGAGCGGCTGGCAGGATAAAAACGTCCGCATGTTGTTTATCGCCTCCACGCTGATGTGGACATGCAACACCATGTACATCATCGATATGCCGCTGTGGATCAGCAGCGATCTGGGGCTGCCCGACAAGCTCGCGGGGATCCTGATGGGCACCGCTGCCGGGCTGGAGATCCCGGCGATGATTCTGGCGGGTTACTACGTAAAACGTTTCGGAAAGCGTCGGATGATGGTCGTCGCCGTGGCGGCTGGGGTGGCGTTCTACGCGGGGCTGATCCTGTTCCATTCGCGTGAAGCTTTGCTGGCGTTACAGCTGTTTAACGCGGTATTTATCGGCATCGTTGCCGGGATAGGCATGCTCTGGTTCCAGGATTTAATGCCGGGGCGCGCAGGCTCCGCGACCACGCTGTTTACCAACAGTATCTCTACCGGCGTGATTCTGGCAGGGGTAATTCAGGGGGCGCTGTCGCAAAGCTATGGGCATCCATCCGTGTACTGGGTGATCGCAGCGATTTCGCTTGTCACGCTGATACTGACGTGCCGGGTAAAAGACGTTTGATTCTGGAAGGCGGCTTCACGAAATGAAACGACTTTCTGACAGGCGCCGAGAAGGCGCATAGAGTGCGTGACGGGTGCTTGAGGCTGTTTGCCTCAGGCTTTCGCAAGAGGCAAACAGTGGAGAGTCCCACATCAAAAAAACTGATGGGGAGATTAACTTCACAACCCACATTGCGAGGTTAGTCTCTTCATTGCCGAAAAGCAATAAGGAGGCTGGAATGCCAAAACGTACTCTGCTGTTAGGTTTGTTTCTGATCTGTACGACGCTGTTGATCTTCACCTGGATGGTGCGCGACTCGCTGTGTGAGCTGCACTTCAGACAGGAGAAAACAGAGCTGGCGGCAGTGTTGGCTTACGAAGCGAAACGTTAGCGGTATTGGCGGGGAAAGTTTCCCCGCCTCTCCAGAGTGGTTGAGCCTCAACGCACCCTTATCAATGGCCCGCGCCCTGCGGGCCATTGCCTTTAGCCCATAAACGCAGGCTGTTTTTTCTCGTAGGCGGAGATAGCCTCTTCGTGTTGCAGCGTCAGGCCAATGCTGTCCAGACCGTTCAGCATGCAGTGGCGACGGAACGCATCAATGCTGAAGCGGTAGGACTTGTCACCGGCTTTCACCACTTCTGCTTCCAGATCCACCTCAAATGAAATCCCCGGATTTGCCTGCACTAGCGCAAACAGTTCATCGACCTGTTCGTCACTCAGCGTCACCGGCAGCAGCTGGTTGTTGAAGCTGTTGCCGTAGAAGATATCCGCGAAGCTTGGGGCGATAACCACCTTAAAGCCGTAGTCGGTCAATGCCCATGGCGCATGTTCACGCGACGATCCGCAGCCAAAGTTTTCCCGCGCCAGCAAAATGGAGGCGCCTTTGTATTCCGGAAAGTTCAGGACGAATTCCGGGTTCGGCACTTCGCCTTTATCGTCGAGGAAACGCCAGTCGTTGAACAGATGCGCACCAAAACCCGTGCGCGTCACTTTCTGCAAAAACTGCTTAGGAATGATCGCGTCGGTATCGACGTTAGCGGCGTCCAGCGGGACAACCCGGCCCGTATGTTGGGTAAATTTCTCTGCCATGATTGTCTCCTTATTTCAGGCTGCGAATATCGGCGAAATGACCGGTGACTGCCGCAGCGGCGGCCATTGCCGGGCTGACCAGGTGGGTGCGCCCACCGCGGCCCTGACGGCCTTCAAAGTTACGGTTGCTGGTGGAAGCACAGCGCTCACCCGGATTCAGGCGGTCGTTGTTCATCGCCAGGCACATGGAGCAACCCGGCAGGCGCCACTCGAAGCCTGCGTCGATAAAGATCTTATCCAGACCCTCGGCTTCCGCCTGGGCTTTCACCGGACCGGAGCCTGGCACAACCAGCGCCTGCACGCCCGGCGCCACTTTGCGGCCTTTAGCGATTTCTGCCGCAGCGCGTAAATCTTCAATACGGGAGTTGGTACAGGAGCCGATGAATACTTTATCAATGCTCACGTCGGTCAGCGGTATGCCGGGTTTCAGCCCCATGTAAGCCAGCGCTTTTTCCGCACTGGCGCGCTCGACCGGATCGGCGAAGGAAGCCGGATCGGGAATGGCGTCGTTGACGGACATCACCTGACCCGGGTTGGTTCCCCAGGTGACCTGCGGGGCGATCTCTTCCGCCTGCAACGTCACAACGGTATCAAAAACTGCCCCCTCGTCCGTTTTCAGGGTTTTCCAGTACGCTACCGCGTCGTCAAAATCCTGACCTTTCGGCGCATGCAGACGGCCCTTCACATAGTTGAAGGTGGTTTCGTCTGGGGCCACCAGGCCTGCTTTGGCGCCCATCTCTATGGCCATGTTGCACAGGGTCATACGACCTTCCATGCTCAGCGCCTGGATAGCGTCACCGCAGAACTCAACGACGTGACCAGTGCCGCCTGCGCTGCCGGTTTTGCCGATAATCGCCAGCACGATATCTTTCGCGGTGATACCCGGCGCGGCTTTACCCTTCACTTCAATCTTCATGGTTTTGGCGCGGCCCTGCTTCAGGGTCTGTGTCGCCAGAACGTGTTCAACCTCAGAGGTGCCAATCCCGAACGCCAGGGCGCCAAATGCGCCGTGCGTCGCGGTGTGGGAGTCGCCGCAGACGATGGTCATGCCCGGCAGCGTAATCCCCTGCTCAGGCCCCATTACGTGGACGATGCCCTGATAGGGATGGTTCAGATCGTACAGCTCCACGCCAAACTCGTTACAGTTCTTAATCAGCTCCTGCATCTGGATACGCGCCATCTCGCCAGATGCATTGATGTCTTTGGTCTGAGTGGATACGTTGTGATCCATCGTGGCAAAGGTTTTACCCGGCTGACGCACCGGGCGCTTATGCGCGCGCAGGCCGTCAAATGCCTGAGGAGAGGTCACTTCGTGTACCAGATGACGGTCGATATACAACAGTGGGGTTTCGTTTGGTGCTTCGTAGACAACGTGCGCATCAAACAACTTCTCATATAACGTCTTAGCCATGATTACACCCCTTCAGCGACATAGCGGGCAATGATGTCGCCCATTTCATCGGTACTGACTGCCGCCGTGCCGCGTGCTAAATCACCGGTACGGACGCCTTCTTCTAACGCCCGGTTAATGGCGTTTTCAATTGCGGTTGCTGCTTCGCCTGCATCCAGGCTGTAGCGCAGCAGCAGAGCCAGGGAGAGGATCTGCGCAATCGGGTTGGCGATGTTCTTGCCTGCGATATCCGGCGCGGAGCCGCCCGCAGGCTCATACAGACCAAAGCCTTCTTCGTTCAGGCTGGCGGATGGCAGCATGCCCATGGAGCCGGTGATCATCGCGCATTCATCCGAGAGAATATCGCCGAACAGGTTGGAGCACAGCAGCACGTCAAACTGGGACGGATCTTTGATCAACTGCATCGTTGCGTTGTCGATATACATATGCGACAGCGCAACGTCCGGGTACTGCTTAGCGACTTCACTGACGATTTCGCGCCACAAAATGGACGACTGGAGCACGTTTGCTTTATCAATCGAGGTCACTTTACGGCGGCGTTTGCGCGCTGACTCAAACGCGATATGGGCGATACGTTCAATTTCAAAACGGTGATAAACCTCGGTATCAAATGCTTTCTCATGCTGACCGCTGCCTTCGCGACCTTTTGGCTGACCGAAGTAGATGCCGCCGGTCAGCTCACGCACGCACAGGATGTCGAAACCGTTGGCCGCGATATCCGCGCGCAGCGGGCAAAATTCTTCCAGCCCCGGGTACAGCTTCGCCGGACGCAGGTTGCTGAACAGTTTGAAGTGTTTACGCAGCGGCAGCAGCGCACCGCGCTCCGGCTGCTCTGCTGGCGGCAGGTGTTCCCACTTTGGGCCGCCCACGGAGCCAAACAGAACGGCATCGGCATTTTCGCAGCCTTCTACAGTCCCTTTCGGCAGGGGAGTACCGTGGTTATCAATCGCAATACCACCCACGTCGTAGTAGCTGGTGGTAATTTTCATCGCAAAACGCGAACGAACAGCTTCCAGTACTTTCAGCGCCTGTGCCATCACTTCCGGGCCAATACCGTCACCCGGCAACACAGCAATATGGTAATTCTTCGACATCACACGGTTTCCTTGTTGTTCTCTTTATTCTGAGCTTTGCGTTGCAACTCTTTTTCGACTTCGGCGGCGCGCCAGATGTTATTCAGGACATGCACCATCGCTTTCGCGGAGGATTCGACGATATCTGTCGCCAGACCCACACCGTGGAAGCGGCGACCGTTGTAGTTGACGACGATATCAACCTGGCCCAGGGCGTCTTTACCGTGCCCTTTTGCCGTCAGGTCGTATTTCACCAGCTCTACGTCGTACTCAGTGACGCGGTTAATCGCCTGGTAAATGGCATCCACAGGGCCGTTACCGTTGGCGGCTTCCGCTTTAATTTCATCGCCGCAGGCCAGCTTGACGGAGGCGGTAGCGATATCGCTTGAACCTGACTGAACGGTGAAGTAGTCCAGACGGAAGTGCTCTGGCTCTTCCTGCTGTTTATTGATGAATGCCAGCGCTTCCAGGTCGTAATCGAAGACCTGGCCTTTTTTGTCAGCCAGCTTCAGGAATGCGTCGTACAGCTGATCCATGTTGTAATCGCTGTCCTTATAACCCATCTCTTCCATACGGTGTTTTACCGCCGCGCGGCCAGAGCGTGAGGTCAGGTTCAGCTGAACCTGGTTCAGACCGATGGATTCCGGAGTCATGATTTCGTAGTTTTCACGGTTCTTCAGCACGCCATCCTGGTGAATACCGGAGGAGTGAGCGAACGCGCCAGCCCCAACAATCGCCTTGTTCGCCGGGATCGGCATGTTGCAAATCTGGCTCACGGTCTGGCTGGTGCGCCAGATTTCGTTGTGATTGATGCGAGTGTGCACGTTCATAATGTCTTTGCGCACTTTGATCGCCATGATCACTTCTTCCAGCGAGCAGTTGCCGGCACGTTCACCAATGCCATTCATTGCCCCTTCTACCTGACGCGCGCCGGCGTGGACGGCGGCGATGGCATTGCCCACAGCCAGGCCCAAATCGTCATGGGTATGCACGGAGATGATGGCTTTATCAATATTTGGCACGCGATCGTACAGACCGGTGATGATGCTGGAGAACTCAAACGGCATGGTGTAGCCGACGGTGTCCGGGATGTTGATGGTTCTGGCTCCGGCATTAATCGCGGCTTCCACTACACGGGCCAAATCGTCAATCGGCGTGCGGCCTGCATCTTCACAGGAGAATTCGACGTCATCAGTGTAGTTACGCGCGCGTTTGACCATATACACCGCACGTTCGATCACTTCATCCAGCGTACTGCGCAGCTTGGTCGCAATGTGCATGGGGGAGGTGGCAATGAATGTATGGATACGGAAAGCTTCTGCAACTTTCAGGGATTCCGCGGCCACATCAATATCTTTCTCTACGCAGCGAGCCAGACCGCACACGCGGCTGTTTTTGATGGTGCGGGCGATGGTCTGTACTGACTCGAAATCACCCGGCGAGGAGACGGGAAAACCGACTTCCATTACGTCTACACCCATGCGTTCGAGGGCCAGCGCAATTTGCAGTTTTTCTTTAACACTCAGGCTCGCCTGTAATGCCTGTTCACCGTCACGTAAAGTAGTATCGAAAATAACGACTTGCTGGCTCATGGGTTAGGTCCTTGTCAGTCTTAGGGCGCCTTGCTACGAGCATAAAAAAACCCGCGCAGTGGCGCGGGTTTTTAGTTTTACTGAAGACGATTCAACGCTGAATTTCGCCCGCCAGTCTACCGCGCACAGTGGATGCGTTTAGTAGTAGTAGACCGGTGAAACGAAGGGTGCGAATCATGAATCGTGCTCCAGGTGAATGCGATATGCTTTTAGTGGTACTGGATACGCTGGCGCATGTCAACCCCTCTCAGGCAAAACGGCCACTCAGCACAGGATAAACACATTAGCTAATTGTGCTGGTTTTTACGTAGCTAACCGCTTTAATTGTCTATTATTGGACTGGCGATTCATCTCTGGAATAATTTGAATATAATTGGTAGCAATTGAACACAGTATTTTTACCGATATGCCGTGAAACGGAATGTGTTTCATTTCATTGAGTTATAAGTTTCATGAATGAGTCGCGAGTGGGAAAGTTATCAATATTGATATCATTTTGTTAATGAAATCGCGGTGTCTGCCCTTCATAGTTTAATAATACTTAAGTTATTATTAACGAAGGCGGTGATTGTATATTTCCCTGGTTTATGGTTTCATGCCTACATTAAAGTTATAGATATCATTTGAACGATTTTTAGCTCTTCATTTATGGGATGCGAAATGCCATCTCTTAAATGGGGGTTCTTTATATATTCCGAATTTTAAATAATTCCCTTTCGCTTGTTGTATATGCATGGTAAATCATATTTTTCGAAGTTATTACTGTACTTTGGCAAAGGGAATTTAGCGTGACAGTGGAGTCAGAAATGCCAGAAAATAATATTAACCAACCACAGCCTTATGATGGGGTTAAGCCTCAGTTACGCACAGTGGATCTCAACCTGTTAACTGTATTTGATGCCGTTATGCAGGAGCAGAATATTACGCGAGCAGCGCAATCTCTGGGAATGTCTCAACCTGCCGTGAGTAATGCCGTAGCCAGACTTAAGGTGATGTTTAACGACGAGTTATTCGTCCGGTATGGAAGAGGTATCCAGCCCACGGCGCGTGCATTCCAGCTATTCGGTTCGATTCGTCAGGCGCTACAGCTGGTACAAAATGAGCTTCCCGGCTCGGGTTTTGAACCTTTAAGCAGTGAACGAGTTTTCCATCTCTGTGTTTGCAGTCCGTTAGACAATTATTTGACGTCTGTTATATATAATAAAGTTGAACAGATTGCCCCTAATATTCATCTCGTTTTTAAATCATCATTAAATCAAAATACCGAGCACCAGCTACGTTATCAGGAAACGGAGTTCGTTCTGGGCTATGAAGAGTTTCGCCGTCCAGAGTTTGCCTGTGTTCCGTTGTTTAAAGATGAAATGGTGCTAGTCGCCAGCAAAAAACATCCACGCATGAATTCACCGCTGCGTGAAAGCGATGTTTACAGCGAGCAGCATGCCGTTGTTGCTCTGGACAGATATGCTTCGTTCAGTCAGCCGTGGTATGACACAGCCGATAAACAAGCCAGCGTGGCCTATCAGGGAATGGCGATGGTCAGCGTATTAAATGTCGTCTCTCAGACGCAGCTAGTCGCTATTGCACCGCGCTGGCTTGCTGAAGAGTTCTCCGAATCGCTGAGCCTGCAAATTTTACCTCTGCCGCTCAAGCTGAACAGCCGTACCTGTTATCTTTCCTGGCATGAAGCCGCGGGTCGTGATAAAGGGCATCAGTGGATGGAAGAGCTGCTGATCAATATTTGTCGTCGATAAGTCAGGGTGAATAAACCGCATGGCGCCATGCGGTTTATTCTGTGATTTTTTATGTGGGCAATATTTTGTTCTGTTCTAATTTTTCCAGACGCTCAGGGCGGCTTAAAAATAGATGATTTCCTGATCCATCCTCTTTTTAAGAGATGAATTATTAGCGTCTCCCCTCATACCAGACGAATTCACCATATTCGTGTCTGACAGCTGTTTTTTCTGCTTTTATTACCCATTCCCGCATTCCGTTTGATAATTGCCTGCCTCATAACGAGCGGTTAAGGTATTCATCACTCTGCACATTATAAGATGGGTTCACCCTGTCAGAAGACGGCGCGGAAATGAATTCTGCTGTCCGTCTATAACAAAAGCCTGGAGGCAAAGCATGGAGATGTTGTCTGGCGCGGAAATGGTCGTCCGATCGCTTATCGATCAGGGCGTGAAGCAAGTGTTCGGCTATCCCGGAGGCGCGGTTCTTGATATTTATGACGCGCTGCACACGGTAGGCGGTATTGATCATGTTCTGGTTCGTCATGAACAGGCTGCTGTGCATATGGCTGACGGCCTGGCCCGCGCCACGGGCGAGGTGGGTGTTGTGCTGGTCACTTCCGGACCGGGAGCGACCAATGCCATCACCGGCATTGCGACTGCGTATATGGACTCCATTCCACTGGTCATTCTCTCCGGACAGGTGGCGACGTCACTGATTGGCTATGATGCGTTTCAGGAATGCGACATGGTGGGGATCTCACGCCCCGTGGTGAAGCACAGCTTTCTGGTTAAGCAAACGGAAGACATTCCGGGCGTACTGAAAAAAGCCTTCTGGCTGGCCGCCAGCGGTCGTCCTGGGCCTGTGGTTGTCGATCTGCCAAAAGATATTCTCAATTCCGCAAATAAACTGCCTTACCTGTGGCCTGAGTCGGTGAGCATGCGTTCATATAATCCGACGACGCAAGGGCACAAAGGCCAGATTAAGCGTGCGCTGCAAACGCTGCTGGCTGCGAAAAAGCCCGTAGTCTATGTAGGGGGCGGCGCCGTCAATGCAGCCTGTGAAACGCAACTGCGTGAACTGATTGAGAAGCTGAATCTTCCTGTCGCGTCATCGCTGATGGGGCTGGGGGCATTTCCGGCTACCCACCGTCAGGCGCTGGGCATGCTGGGTATGCACGGCACCTATGAAGCCAATATGACGATGCACCATTCTGATGTGATTTTTGCCGTCGGCGTGCGTTTTGACGATCGTACCACCAATAACCTGGCGAAATACTGTCCGAATGCGACGGTGCTGCACATTGATATCGATCCGACTTCAATCTCTAAAACGGTGCCGGCGGATGTGCCGATCGTGGGGGATGCACGACAGGTGCTGGATCAAATGTTGGATCTGCTGGCGCAGGAGACCGCGTCTCAACCGCTGGACGAGATCCGCGACTGGTGGCAGCAAATCGAACAATGGCGTGGCCGTCAGTGCCTTAAATACGACACGCAGAGTGAGAACATCAAGCCGCAGGCGGTGATCGAGACGATCTGGCGTCTGACCAATGGCGATGCGTATGTCACTTCTGACGTGGGCCAGCATCAGATGTTCGCTGCGCTGTACTACCCGTTTGATAAACCGCGTCGCTGGATCAACTCTGGCGGGCTCGGCACGATGGGCTTTGGTCTGCCCGCCGCGCTGGGGGTGAAGCTGGCGTTGCCGAACGAAACGGTTATCTGCGTGACGGGTGATGGCAGCATACAGATGAATATTCAGGAGCTTTCTACTGCGCTGCAATATGAGTTGCCAGTGCTGGTGCTGAACCTGAATAACGGTTACCTCGGTATGGTGAAGCAGTGGCAGGATATGATTTATTCTGGCCGACACTCTCAGTCTTATATGAAGTCACTTCCGGACTTTGTCCGTCTGGCTGAAGCCTATGGTCATATTGGCATGCGGGTAACCGATCCGTCAGAGCTGGAAGCGAAGCTCGGCGAAGCGCTTGAGCACGTTAAAAACAATCGCCTCGTCTTCATGGACGTCATCGTCGACGGCACAGAGCACGTTTATCCGATGCATATCCGTGGCGGCGGTATGGATGAAATGTGGTTAAGCAAAACGGAGAGAACCTGATATGCGCCGGATATTATCTGTATTACTGGAAAATGAGTCGGGCGCACTGTCACGCGTCATTGGGCTTTTTGCGCAGCGCGGCTATAACATTGAAAGCCTGACCGTTGCGCCGACCGATGACCCGACGCTCTCCCGCATGACGATCCAGACCGTCGGCGATGCGAAAGTGCTTGAGCAGATCGAAAAGCAGTTGCACAAGCTGGTGGACGTGTTGCGCGTCAGCGAGCTGGGGCAGGGGGCTTACGTTGAACGTGAAGTGATGCTGGTGAAGATTCAGGCGAGCGGTTACGGTCGGGAAGAGGTCAAGCGCAACACGGATATCTTCCGTGGGCAGATCATCGACGTCACGCCTTCTATATATACTGTGCAGCTTGCCGGAACGAGCGATAAGCTGGATGCGTTCCTGGCCTCCGTCAGGGATGTGGCAAAAATTGTTGAAGTTGCGCGCTCTGGCGTTGTTGGCCTCTCGCGCGGCGATAAAATCATGCGTTAGTTGCGCAAAAGGTTCGCCTCTTTCAGCCCGGTAGCCAAAGCCGGGCTTTTTTTTGCGTAATTCACCGACAACGCGGACAAAAGCGGTTGCCGTGAAAGCTATTCTGCGTTTAGATGTTAAAATATTTAACCATAACCTTGACAGGGCCATGGACTTTTTTCTTTTTTTGAGGGGCAATTGTGAAACTGGATGAAATCGCCCGGCTCGCCGGCGTGTCGAGAACCACGGCCAGCTATGTGATTAACGGTAAAGCAAAGCAGTATCGTGTCAGCGATAAGACCGTTGAGAAAGTGATGGCAGTCGTTCGTGAGCATAATTACCATCCGAATGCTGTCGCCGCTGGTTTACGTGCCGGGCGCACCCGCTCGATTGGCCTGGTGATCCCGGACCTGGAAAACACCAGCTATACCCGCATCGCCAACTATCTGGAACGTCAGGCGCGTCAGCGGGGCTATCAGCTGTTGATTGCCTGCTCCGAGGATCAGCCCGACAACGAGATGCGCTGTATTGAGCATCTGCTGCAACGTCAGGTTGACGCCATCATCGTGTCGACCTCTTTACCACCCGAGCATCCTTTCTATCAGCGCTGGGCGAACGATCCGTTCCCGATTGTGGCGCTGGATCGTGCGCTGGATCGTGAACATTTCACCAGCGTCGTCGGTGCCGATCAGGACGATGCAGAAATGCTGGCTGCCGAGCTGCGTACCTTCCCGGCGGAAACGGTGCTCTATCTTGGCGCGTTGCCTGAACTGTCCGTAAGCTTCCTGCGTGAACAAGGGTTCCGTACGGCGTGGAAAGACGATCCGCGTGACGTTCATTATCTGTATGCCAACAGCTATGAGCGCGAAGCGGCTGCTCAGCTGTTCGAGAAATGGCTGGAAACGCACCCGATGCCGCAGGCGTTGTTTACCACCTCGTTTGCCCTGTTGCAGGGAGTGATGGATGTGACGTTACGTCGCGATGGCAAACTGCCATCCGATCTGGCGATTGCGACCTTCGGCGATAACGAACTGCTCGACTTCCTGCAATGTCCGGTGCTGGCCGTGGCCCAGCGCCACCGCGACGTCGCCGAGCGCGTGCTTGAGATTGTTCTCGCAAGCCTGGATGAACCCCGCAAACCGAAACCCGGGCTTACGCGTATCAAACGTAATCTCTATCGGCGCGGAATTTTGAGTCGCCATTAATATTTCCACAGGGGCGGTAAAACTGCCCCTTTTGCGGTGCATTTATTGCGGGAAATAATTCCCGGATAAAAATTAGGATTTATCTCTAAGATTCTTAGCTGGCTATTTTTCTGAATCCGTTTTGGCGTTAAAAAGCGCAATTATAATTTTTAACGGGCATTCTTTTGTATTGTTTTGTTACAAACAGCCGCCAGCCGATGAATATTCAGCCATTTTTTACACTCCCCTTCAGCCCTCAATGTACACGAACGAATCCATATTGCCTTGCGCTTAATCTGGTGCTGTTATCCCCCGGCGATATGCCTTAAAATGCTGCCCGCGTCGCAAACTGACACTTTATATTTCCCTGCGATGATATTGAGTGAGTCTTAACGCTCGTGTGCATATTCGGTTTTTTTCTTACAAATATTCATAACGTTAATTTTGCCTCGCCAGTTGTGTAGTTATTAGCCAGGTCACTCTTGCTCTGTAAATACGGTGCTTTCGCGCCGGTATAGAGAGAGTCCTGGCTTGACAAGCTTTTCCCTCGCTCCGTAAACTCCTTCAGGTGGGAATTTGTGGGTTAAAGTGGTGAGGAGGGGTGAGGCTGGCATGTTCCGTGGAGCAACGTTAGTCAATCTCGACAGCAAAGGGCGTTTATCGGTACCAACCCGATACCGCGACCAGCTGATTGAGAACGCTTCGGGTCAACTGGTTTGCACCATTGACATCAACTCCCCCTGCCTGCTGCTTTACCCTTTGCCTGAATGGGAAATCATTGAGCAAAAGCTGTCGCGACTGTCGAGCATGAATCCGCAAGAACGCCGCGTGCAGCGGTTGTTATTGGGACATGCCAGTGAATGTCAGATGGATAGCGCCGGGCGATTATTGATTGCGCCTGTGTTGCGACAACATGCCGGTCTGACTAAAGAAGTGATGCTGGTCGGGCAGTTCAACAAGTTTGAACTGTGGGACGAAACGACCTGGTATCAACAGGTCAAGGAAGATATCGACGCTGAGCAGTCTGATTCCGCAACATTATCGGAACGGCTGCAGGACTTGTCTCTATAAATATGATGGAAAATTATAAACATACAACGGTGCTGCTGGATGAGGCCGTTAACGGCCTGAATATTCGTCTAGACGGCATCTATATTGATGGCACTTTTGGTCGCGGTGGTCACTCGCGTTTGATCCTCTCCCAGCTTGGAGCGGAAGGACGCCTGCTGGCAATTGACCGCGATCCGCAGGCGATTGCCGTTGCGCAAACCATCGATGATCCTCGCTTTTCCATCGTCCATGGACCTTTCTCTGCGCTTGCGGAGTATGTCGCTGAGCGCGGCCTGACCGGCAAGATCGACGGGATTCTCCTCGATCTTGGCGTCTCTTCACCACAGCTTGATGATGCAGAACGCGGCTTCTCCTTTATGCGAGATGGACCGCTGGATATGCGTATGGACCCCACTCGCGGCCAGTCTGCCGCTGAATGGTTACAAACTGCTGACGAAGCGGATATCGCCTGGGTAATCAAAACCTTCGGTGAAGAACGCTTTGGCAAACGTATTGCGCGCGCCATCGTGGAGCGCAACCGCGTTGAGCCAATGACCCGCACCAAAGAGCTGGCAGAAGTCATCGCGGCGGCAACGCCGGTGAAGGACAAGCACAAACATCCTGCGACCCGTACCTTCCAGGCGGTTCGTATTTGGGTAAACAGTGAACTGGAGGAAATAGAGCTGGCGCTAAAAAGCTCGCTCGACGTGCTGGCCCCGGGTGGGCGGTTATCCATCATCAGCTTCCATTCGCTGGAAGATCGCATCGTAAAACGCTTTATGCGTGAACAGAGCCGCGGTCCGCAGGTTCCAGCTGGGCTGCCGATGACGGAAGAACAACTCAGAAAGCTGGGAGGCCGTCAGTTGCGAGCATTAGGCAAGTTGATGCCGGGCGAAGAAGAGGTGGCAGAGAATCCACGTGCCCGTAGTTCAGTGCTGCGTATTGCAGAGAGGACGAACGCATGATCAGCAGAGTGACAGAGACCCTAAGCAAAGTTAAGGGATCGTTAGGAAGCAACGAGCGCCATGCCTTGCCTGGCGTGATCGGCGACGATCTTTTGCGGTTTGGGAAGCTGCCACTCTGCTTGTTCATTTGCATCATTGTGACGGCAGTTATGGTGGTCACCACCGCTCACCATACCCGTTTATTAACTGCGCAGCGCGAACAGATGGTACTGGAACGCGATGCGCTGGATATTGAATGGCGAAATCTGATCCTTGAAGAAAACGCGCTCGGCGATCACAGCCGGGTTGAACGGATCGCAACGGAAAAACTGCAATTACAGCATGTTGATCCTTCGCAGGAAAATATCGTAGTACAAAAATAAGGGAAAACGCGACGCATGAAAGCAGCGGCAAAAACGCTAAAACCAAAACGCCAGGAAGAACAGGCCAACTTTGTCAGTTGGCGTTTTGCGTTGCTTTGCGGCTGCATTTTACTGGCGCTGGGTTTCCTGCTGGGACGCGTGGCGTGGCTGCAAATCATCGCGCCTGACATGCTGGTGCGTCAGGGTGATATGCGTTCTCTGCGCGTGCAGGAAGTTTCCACCTCTCGTGGGATGATCACCGATCGTTCCGGCCGTCCGCTGGCGGTGAGCGTGCCGGTGAAGGCGATCTGGGCCGATCCGAAAGAGTTACACGACGCAGGCGGGATCACCCTTGATAACCGCTGGAAGGCGCTGTCAGACGCGTTGAAAATGCCGCTGGATCAGCTGGCGTCACGCGTTAACGCCAACCCGAAAGGGCGCTTCATCTACCTTGCCCGTCAGGTGAATCCTGACATGGCTGACTACATTAAGAAACTGAAGCTGCCGGGCATTCATCTGCGGGAAGAATCCCGCCGTTACTATCCTTCGGGCGAAGTCACCGCGCACCTGATTGGTTTTACCAACGTGGATAGCCAGGGGATTGAGGGCGTTGAAAAAAGCTTCGACAAGTGGCTTACCGGCCAGCCTGGCGAGCGAATCGTGCGTAAAGACCGCTATGGTCGCGTTATTGAAGACATTTCCTCGACAGACAGCCAGGCCGCGCACAACCTGGCCCTGAGTATTGATGAGCGCTTGCAGGCGCTGGTCTATCGTGAGCTGAACAACGCCGTCGCGTTTAACAAGGCGGAATCGGGCAGCGCCGTGCTGGTGGATGTGGCAACAGGTGAAGTGCTGGCGATGGCCAGTAGCCCCTCATACAACCCGAATAATTTTGCCGGTACAGCAAAAGATGCAATGCGTAACCGCTCCATCACCGATGTGTTTGAACCCGGCTCAACCGTAAAACCTATGGTGGTGATGACGGCTCTACAGCGAGGCATCGTCAACGAAAATACCGTTCTGAATACGATCCCTTATCGAATTAACGGTCACGAAATCAAAGACGTGGCACGTTACAGCGAACTGACCCTGACCGGGGTCTTGCAGAAGTCGAGTAACGTCGGTGTGTCAAAACTGGCGTTAGCGATGCCGTCCTCAGCGTTAGTAGATACTTACTCACGTTTTGGGCTGGGAAAGGCGACCAATTTGGGGTTGGTCGGAGAACGCAGTGGCTTATATCCTCAAAAACAACGGTGGTCTGACATAGAGAGGGCCACCTTCTCTTTCGGCTACGGGCTAATGGTAACCCCGTTACAGTTAGCGCGAGTCTACGCAACGATTGGCAGCTATGGCATTTATCGCCCGCTGTCGATCACCAAAGTTGATCCACCGGTTCCGGGGGAACGCGTTTTCCCGGAATCTATCGTTCGGACCGTCGTGCATATGATGGAAAGCGTCGCGTTACCTGGCGGTGGCGGCGTGAAGGCCGCGATTAAGGGCTATCGTATCGCCATTAAAACCGGTACAGCGAAAAAAGTGGGGCCGGACGGCCGCTATATCAACAAATACATTGCCTATACCGCAGGCGTAGCGCCTGCAAGCAATCCGCGTTTTGCACTGGTGGTCGTCATCAACGATCCGCAGGCGGGTAAATACTACGGCGGCGCCGTCTCCGCGCCTGTGTTCGGGGCTATTATGGGCGGCGTGTTGCGCACCATGAACATTGAACCGGATGCGCTGGCGACGGGCGAAAAAAGTGAATTTGTAATTAATCAAGGCGAGGGAACAGGTGGCAGATCGTAATTTGCGCGACCTTCTTGCTCCGTGGGTGCCTATGCTACCTGCGCGAGCACTGCGAGAGATGGTACTGGACAGCCGCGTAGCGGCTGCTGGCGATCTTTTTGTGGCAGTGGTGGGTCATCAGGCGGACGGGCGTCGTTATATCCCGCAGGCGATTGCGCAAGGTGTTGCTGCCATTATTGCTGAGGCTAAAGATGAGGCAACAGACGGTGAGATCCGTGAAATGCACGGCGTGCCGGTCATCTATCTCAGCCAACTGAATGAGCGTCTCTCCGCGCTGGCAGGACGTTTTTACAATGAACCTTCCGACCAGTTAAAGCTGGTTGGCGTGACAGGAACCAACGGAAAAACCACCACCACTCAGCTGATGGCGCAGTGGGCGCAACTGCTGGGCGAAACCGGTGCCGTCATGGGCACGGTGGGGAACGGTCTTCTGGGCAAAGTAAGCCCGACGGAAAACACCACAGGCTCGGCGGTTGACGTGCAGCGTGTGCTGGCGGGCCTCGCTGAGCAGGGGGCGACCTTCGCTGCGATGGAAGTCTCTTCCCATGGTCTGGTACAACATCGCGTGGCGGCCCTGAAATTTGCTGCCTCTGTCTTTACTAACCTGAGCCGCGATCACCTTGATTATCATGGAGATATGGAACACTACGAAGCGGCGAAATGGCTGCTTTATTCCACTCACCACCACGGACAGGCGATCATTAACGCCGACGACGAAGTCGGTCGCCGCTGGCTGGAAAAACTGCCGGATGCGGTGGCGGTGTCGATGGAAGATCGCATTAATCCGAACTGCCGTGGCCGCTGGCTGAAGGCGGTCGAGGTGAACTACCACGATAGCGGGGCGACGATCCGCTTTGCTTCCACCTGGGGCGAAGGTGAGATTGAAAGCCGCCTGATGGGGGCCTTTAACGTCAGTAACCTGCTGCTGGCGCTGGCGACGCTGCTGGCGCTGGGCTACCCGATGGCGGATCTGCTGAAAACGGCTGAGCGTTTGCAACCGGTCTGTGGCCGCATGGAAGTGTTCAGCGCGCCGGGCAAGCCGACGGTGGTTGTGGATTACGCCCACACGCCGGATGCGCTGGAAAAAGCGCTGGAAGCGGCGCGTCTGCACTGCGCAGGCAAGCTCTGGTGCGTATTTGGCTGCGGTGGCGATCGCGACAAGGGCAAACGTCCGCTGATGGGCGCCATCGCTGAGCAGTTCGCGGATATTCCCGTGGTAACCGATGACAACCCGCGTACCGAAGAGCCGCGCGCCATTATCAATGACATTCTGGCGGGCATGCTGGATGCGGGTCGTGCGCGCGTAGTCGAAGGCCGCGCGGAGGCCGTGACTAACGCCATTATGCAGGCGCAGGAGAACGATGTGGTTCTGCTGGCCGGTAAAGGTCATGAAGATTATCAGATCGTCGGCAATCGTCGTCTGGATTACTCCGACCGCGTGACGGCAGCGCGTCTGCTGGGAGTGGTGGCATGATTAGCATTACGTTAAGCCAGGCCGCTGCGGTATTGCAGGGGATGCTGCATGGTCAGGATCTGACCATTGAGGCTGTGACCACCGACACCCGTAAGGTGACGGCGGGCTGCCTGTTTGTGGCGCTGAAGGGTGAACGTTTTGACGCCCACGATTTTGCGCAACAGGCTAAAGATAACGGCGCGGGCGCGCTACTGGTCAGCCGTAAGCTCGATATCGATTTGCCGCAGATTGTGGTGAAAGATACGCGCCTGGCGTTTGGCGAGCTGGCGGCATGGGTTCGCCAGCAGGTGCCAACACGCGTCGTAGCGCTGACGGGCTCGTCGGGCAAAACCTCCGTTAAAGAGATGACGGCGGCGATCCTTAGCCAGTGCGGTAACACGCTTTATACGGCGGGCAACCTTAATAATGACATCGGTGTGCCGATGACGCTGCTGCGCCTGACCCACGAGCATGAATATGCGGTGATTGAGTTAGGGGCCAACCATCAGGGCGAAATCGCCTGGACCGTGAGCCTGACGCGTCCGGAAGCGGCGCTGGTGAATAACCTGGCGGCGGCACATCTTGAAGGTTTTGGTTCTCTGGCCGGTGTGGCGAAAGCGAAAGGTGAAATTTATACCGGCCTGCCGGATGACGGCATCGCCATTATGAACGCCGATAACAACGACTGGCTGAACTGGCAGAGCATCATTGGTTCACGCAAAACCTGGCGCTTCTCACCGAATGCGGCAAACAGTGATTTTTCGGCGACCAACATTCATGTGACGTCACACGGCACCGAGTTCACCCTCACGACCCCAACGGGCAATATCGAGGTGCTGCTGCCCCTGCCCGGTCGACATAACATCGCCAATGCGCTTGCTGCGGCAGCGCTCTCAATGGCGGTAGGTGCCTCACACGCGGCGATCAAAGCAGGTCTGGCAAATTTAAAAGCCGTGCCGGGGCGTCTTTTCCCGATCCAGCTGGCTGAAAACAAACTTCTGCTGGATGACTCCTACAACGCTAACGTCGGCTCCATGACGGCGGCGGTGCAGGTCTTGTCTGAGATGCCGGGCTATCGCGTGATGGTTGTGGGCGATATGGCTGAGCTGGGTGATGAAAGCGAAGCCTGCCATGTTCAGGTGGGTGAAGCGGCGAAAGCCGCCGGGCTTGACCGCGTGTTGAGCGCAGGCACGCTGAGCAAGGCTATTTCCGATGCCAGTGAAGTTGGCGAACATTTTGCCGATAAATCTGCACTGATCGAACGCCTGAAGGCATTGATTACAGAAAAACAGATTGTGACTGTTTTAGTTAAAGGTTCACGTAGTGCCGCCATGGAAGAGGTTGTGCACGCATTACAGGAGAACGGGACATGTTAGTTTGGCTGGCCGAACATTTGGTCAAATATTACTCAGGCTTTAACGTCTTTTCCTATCTGACGTTTCGCGCCATCGTCAGCCTGCTGACTGCGCTGTTCATCTCGCTGTGGATGGGCCCGCGCATGATTGCCCGTCTGCAAAAACTCTCTTTCGGCCAGGTTGTACGCAACGATGGTCCGGAATCGCACTTCAGCAAGCGCGGTACGCCGACCATGGGCGGGATCATGATCCTGACCGCGATTGTGGTGTCCGTTCTGCTGTGGGCGTATCCGTCTAACCCCTACGTCTGGTGCGTGCTGACCGTTCTGGTTGGCTACGGGATCATCGGTTTTGTTGATGACTACCGCAAAGTCGTGCGCAAAGACACTAAAGGGTTGATCGCCCGCTGGAAGTATTTCTGGATGTCGGTGATTGCGCTGGGGGTGGCCTTCGCCCTTTACCTGGCAGGAAAAGACACCCCGGCCACCGAACTGGTGGTGCCGTTCTTCAAGGACGTGATGCCGCAACTGGGGCTGTTCTACATTTTGCTGGCTTACTTTGTGATCGTCGGCACCGGCAACGCCGTCAACCTGACCGATGGTCTGGATGGCCTGGCGATTATGCCAACCGTGTTTGTCGCGGGCGGTTTCGCGCTGGTGGCGTGGGCAACCGGTAACATGAACTTTGCAAACTACCTGCACATTCCGTACCTGCGACACGCGGGTGAACTGGTGATCGTCTGTACGGCGATTGTCGGGGCGGGGCTGGGCTTCCTGTGGTTCAACACCTATCCGGCGCAGGTCTTTATGGGCGACGTCGGTTCACTGGCGCTGGGCGGCGCGCTGGGCATTATCGCCGTGCTGCTGCGTCAGGAGTTCCTGCTGGTGATCATGGGCGGTGTGTTTGTGGTTGAGACGCTGTCTGTGATTTTGCAGGTCGGTTCCTTCAAGCTGCGCGGTCAGCGCATCTTCCGTATGGCACCGATTCACCACCACTATGAACTGAAAGGCTGGCCGGAGCCGCGCGTCATTGTGCGCTTCTGGATTATTTCGCTGATGCTGGTGCTGATTGGCCTGGCAACGCTGAAGGTACGTTAATCATGGCAGATTACCAGGGCAAAAAAGTCGTTATCATCGGGTTGGGCCTCACCGGCCTCTCCTGCGTGGACTTTTTCCTTGCGCGTGGCGTGACGCCGCGCGTGATGGATACGCGCGTCTCTCCGCCGGGTCTGGACAAGCTGCCGGAGCAGGTTGAACGCCACCTGGGTGGTCTGAATGATGAGTGGCTGCTGGCCGCCGATCTGATTGTTGCCAGCCCCGGTATGGCGCTGGCGCATCCTTCCCTGAGCGCCGCCGCGGATGCAGGCGTTGAGATTGTCGGCGATATCGAACTGTTCTGCCGGGAGGCGCAGGCCCCGATCGTCGCCATTACCGGTTCAAACGGTAAAAGCACCGTCACCACGCTGGTGGGGGAAATGGCGAAGGCGGCGGGCAAAAATGTCGGCGTGGGCGGTAACATTGGTCTGCCCGCTCTGATGCTGCTTGATAAAGGGTGTGAGCTGTACGTCCTTGAGCTTTCCAGCTTCCAGCTGGAAACCACTTCAAGCCTGCAAGCGGCGGCGGCGACGATCCTAAACGTCACCGAAGATCATATGGACAGATACCCGTTCGGCTTGCAGCAGTACCGTGCGGCCAAACTGCGCGTTTATGAAAATGCCAAAGTTTGCGTAGTAAATGCCGATGATGCACTTACCATGCCGGTGCGCGGCGCAGACGATCGCTGCATTAGCTTCGGTATTAATATGGGTGACTATCACCTTAATCGTCAGCAGGGCGAAACCTGGCTACGCGTGAAAGGTGAGAAAGTGCTGAACGTGAAAGAGATGATGCTCTCCGGCCAGCATAACTACACCAATGCTCTGGCGGCGCTGGCGCTGGCGGATGCCGTTGGCCTGCCGCGATCTTCAAGCCTGAAGGCGCTCACCACCTTTACCGGCCTGGCGCACCGCTTCCAGCTGGCGCTGGAGCACAACGGCGTACGCTGGATTAACGATTCCAAAGCGACCAACGTGGGTAGCACCGAGGCGGCACTGAACGGTTTGCACGTTGATGGCACGCTATACCTGCTGCTGGGCGGCGACGGTAAATCGGCTGACTTCTCCTCGCTGAAGCAGTACCTCAACGGTGATAACGTGCGCCTGTATTGCTTTGGCCGCGATGGCAGCGAGCTGGCAGCGTTGCGTCCTGAGGTCGCCGAACAAACCGAGACCATGGAGCAGGCGATGCGCCTCATCGCCCCACGCGTGAAGCCCGGCGATATGGTGCTGCTCTCGCCAGCCTGTGCCAGCCTCGATCAATTCAAGAATTTCGAACAGCGGGGTGATGTCTTTACCCGCCTGGCGAAGGAGTTAGGCTGATGCGTTTATCTCTCCCTCGCCTGAAAATGCCGCGCCTGCCAGGATTTGGTATCCTGGTATGGCTGTTTACGGCGCTGAAAGGCTGGGTGATGGCTTCACGGGATAAAGATTCCGACAGCCTGATCATGTACGACCGCACGCTGTTCTGGCTCACGCTGGGGCTGGCAGCGATCGGCTTTATTATGGTCACCTCGGCGTCAATGCCTGTCGGACAGCGTCTGGCAAACGACCCGTTCCTGTTTGCCAAGCGTGACGGGCTGTACATCATTCTCGCGTTCTGCCTGGCGCTGATCACCTTACGCCTGCCGATGTCGTTCTGGCAGCGGCACAGTACGGCCATGCTCATCGCCTCAATCATCATGCTGTTGATCGTGCTGGTCGTCGGTAGCTCCGTTAACGGGGCATCACGCTGGATTGCCTTTGGCCCACTGCGTATTCAGCCGGCGGAGTTCACCAAACTGTCGTTGTTCTGCTACCTGGCTAACTACCTGGTGCGTAAAGTTGACGAAGTTCGTAACAACCTTCGCGGCTTCTTAAAACCGATGGGCGTGATTCTGGTCCTCGCCATCCTGCTGCTGGCGCAGCCCGACCTCGGTACGGTAGTCGTACTGTTTGTCACTACGCTGGCGATGCTGTTCCTGGCGGGCGCAAAACTGTGGCAGTTCATTGCCATCATCGGGATGGGGATTTCGGCGGTGGTGCTGCTGATCCTCGCCGAACCCTACCGTATCCGCCGTGTGACCTCGTTCTGGAACCCATGGGAAGATCCGTTCGGCAGCGGTTACCAGCTGACGCAGTCGCTGATGGCGTTTGGCCGCGGCGAAGTCTGGGGTCAAGGCCTGGGCAACTCGGTGCAAAAACTGGAGTATTTACCGGAGGCGCACACCGACTTCATCTTCTCCATTATTGGGGAAGAACTGGGTTATATCGGTGTGGTATTGGCGCTATTAATGGTATTCTTCGTCGCTTTCCGCGCCATGTCGATTGGCCGGAAAGCGCTGGAGATCGATCACCGCTTCTCCGGTTTCCTGGCCTGCTCAATTGGTATCTGGTTTAGCTTCCAGGCGCTGGTAAACGTTGGGGCGGCAGCGGGTATGCTGCCGACCAAAGGTCTGACGTTGCCGTTGATCAGTTATGGTGGTTCGAGTCTGTTGATCATGTCGACGGCCATCATGTTTTTGTTACGCATAGATTATGAAACGCGTCTGGAGAAAGCTCAGGCGTTTACACGAGGTTCACGATGAATCAACCGAAGCGGTTAATGGTGATGGCAGGCGGTACCGGCGGACACGTGTTCCCGGGACTGGCGGTTGCGCACCATTTAATGGAACAGGGCTGGCAGGTACGCTGGCTGGGAACCGCAGATCGCATGGAAGCCGACCTGGTACCTAAACACGGTATCGAGATCGACTTTATTCGTATTTCTGGCCTTCGTGGCAAAGGGATCAAGGCGCTGCTGCTGGCGCCGGTGCGCATTTTCAATGCCTGGCGTCAGGCGCGCGCCATTATGAAGCGTTTTAAGCCTGACGTCGTTCTGGGCATGGGCGGTTACGTTTCCGGTCCTGGCGGACTGGCGGCGTGGTCACTGGGCATCCCCGTTGTTCTGCATGAGCAGAACGGTATTGCCGGGTTGACCAACAAATGGCTGGCAAAAATCGCCACCAAAGTTATGCAGGCCTTCCCCGGGGCATTCCCGAAAGCGGATGTCGTAGGGAATCCGGTACGTGTGGACGTGCTGGCGCTGCCGCTGCCAGGTACGCGTCTGGCGGGTCGCGAAGGGCCGGTGCGCGTGCTGGTCGTCGGCGGTTCCCAGGGCGCACGTATTTTAAACCAGACGATGCCGCAGGTTGCGGCAAAACTGGGTGATTCGGTGACCATCTGGCACCAGAGCGGGAAGGGCGCTCAGCAGACCGTTGAGCAGGCCTACGCGCAGGAAGGTCAGCCTCAGCATAAAGTGACTGAATTTATTGATGATATGGCCGCAGCCTATGCCTGGGCCGATGTCGTGGTCTGTCGTTCGGGCGCGCTGACGGTGAGCGAAATCGCCGCCGCCGGTTTGCCGGCGCTGTTTGTGCCGTTCCAGCACAAAGACCGACAGCAGTACTGGAATGCGCTGCCGCTTGAGAAAGCGGGGGCCGCGAAGATTTTTGAGCAGCCACAATTTACCGCTGATGCGGTCGCCACTACCCTGGCGGGCTGGAACCGGGATGTATTACTGGAGATGGCGCAACGCGCACGCGCGACCGCTATCCCGGATGCAACGGAACGGGTGGCAAAAGAAGTGAGCCTGGCAGCCCAGGCATAACTCTCGCAGCGCGTGTTGCGCTGCACGATTTTTTTGAAGAAGTCGATGGCGTTTAGAGAATGAATACACAACAACTGGCAAAACTGCGTTCTATCGTGCCCGAGATGCGTCGCGTCCGGCACATTCACTTTGTCGGCATCGGTGGTGCTGGCATGGGCGGTATTGCCGAAGTGTTAGCTAACGAAGGCTATCAGATCAGCGGGTCTGACCTGGCGCCAAACCCTGTTACGCAGCAGCTGGCGTCGCTGGGGGCGACTATCTATTTCAATCATCGCCCGGAAAACGTGAGCGATGCGAGCGTGGTTGTGGTGTCCAGCGCTATCTCCGCAGATAACCCGGAAATCGTTGCGGCGCATGAGGCGCGCATTCCGGTGATCCGTCGCGCGGAAATGCTGGCGGAACTGATGCGTTTCCGTCACGGCATTGCGGTGGCCGGTACGCACGGTAAAACCACCACAACAGCGATGGTCTCCAGCATTTATGCGGAAGCGGGTCTCGACCCGACGTTCGTTAACGGTGGTCTGGTGAAAGCCGCTGGCGTGCATGCGCGTCTGGGCCACAGCCGTTATCTGATTGCGGAAGCGGATGAGAGCGATGCGTCGTTCCTGCATCTACAGCCGATGGTGGCGATCGTCACCAACATCGAAGCTGACCATATGGACACTTACCAGGGCGACTTCGAGAACTTAAAGCAGACCTTTATTAACTTCCTGCACAACCTGCCGTTCTATGGCCGTGCGGTGATGTGCGTGGACGATCCGGTTATTCGCGAACTGCTGCCGCGCGTCGGGCGTCAAATTACGACCTACGGCTTCAGCGAAGACGCGGATGTACGCGTAGAAGATTACAAGCAGATTGGTGCGCAGGGGCATTTCACCCTGGCGCGTCAGGATAAAGACCTGCTGCATGTCACCCTGAACGCGCCGGGACGTCACAACGCCCTGAATGCGGCGGCGGCGGTGGCTGTAGCGACAGAAGAAGGCATTGACGATGAGGCGATCCTGCGCGCACTGGAGAGCTTCCAGGGGACGGGTCGTCGCTTCGACTTCCTCGGTGAATTCCCACTGGAGCCGGTAAACGGTAAGCCAGGGTCAGCGATGCTGGTGGACGACTACGGTCACCATCCGACGGAAGTGGACGCAACCATTAAAGCGGCACGCGCGGGTTGGCCGGAAAAGAATCTGGTCATGATTTTCCAGCCGCACCGTTACACGCGTACCCGCGATCTGTATGACGATTTTGCCAACGTCCTTTCGCAGGTCGATACCCTGCTGATGCTGGATGTGTATGCTGCGGGTGAAACGCCGATTCCGGGTGCGGACAGTCGTTCTTTATGTCGTACCATCCGTGGACGCGGTAAAGTGGATCCTATTCTGGTTCCCGACCCGGCGCAGGTAGCTGAGATGCTTGCCCCGGTCCTGACGGGTAACGATCTGATCCTGATTCAGGGCGCGGGAAATATCGGCAAAATCGCCCGTACCTTAGCTGAAATCAAACTGAAGCCGCAAACTCAGGAGGACGAGCGTCATGGCTGATAAGATTGCTGTCCTGTTTGGCGGCACTTCCGCCGAACGCGAGGTTTCTCTGAATTCGGGCGCTGCCGTGCTGGCAGGCCTGCGTGAAGGCGGCGTGGACGCGCATCCGGTTGATCCGAAAGAGGTGGACGTCACGCAGCTGAAAGCGATGGGCTTCGATAAAGCCTTTATCGCGTTGCACGGTCGCGGCGGTGAAGACGGCACGTTGCAGGGGCTGCTGGAGCTGATCGGCATGCCATACACCGGCAGCGGCGTGATGGCATCCGCCATCTCCATGGATAAACTGCGCAGCAAACTGCTGTGGCAGGGGGCGGGTCTGCCCGTTGCGCCATGGGTTGCACTGACGCGTCGTGAATATGAATTGGGCCTGTCGGACAGCGTTAATACACGCATTGCGGCACTGGGCTTACCGGTTATTGTTAAGCCGAGCCGTGAAGGGTCGAGCGTGGGAATGTCCAAAGTCGATAATGCTGTAGATTTGGCTGACGCTTTAGCACTGGCATTTCAACATGATGAAGAAGTTCTGATTGAAAAATGGCTTAGCGGGCCGGAATTTACCGTCGCGATGCTTGGCGAAGAAATTTTACCGTCAATTCGCATCCAACCCGCCGGAGTCTTCTATGATTATGAGGCGAAGTATCTCTCTGATGAGACGCAATATTTCTGCCCAGCGGGTCTTGAAGCAGAGCGTGAAGCCGAATTACAGTCTCTGGTGCTTAAAGCCTGGAATGTTCTGGGATGTCGTGGCTGGGGACGCATTGACGTGATGCTTGACGGTGACGGGCAATTTTATCTGCTGGAAGCAAACACGTCTCCGGGTATGACCAGCCATAGTCTTGTGCCGATGGCGGCGCGTCAGGCGGGAATGAGCTTCTCGCAATTAGTCGTACGTATTCTGGACCAGGCGGGCTGATATGTCTCAGGCTGCATTGAACACGCGCAACCGCGATGACGAAGAAGAATATTCCTCTTCGCGCCGGAGTAATGGAACGCGTCTTGCAGGGATCATCTTCCTGCTCGGGGTGCTGTGCACCGTGTTTATCAGCGGCTGGATGGTGCTGGGCTGGATGGAAGACGCGCAGCGGTTGCCGCTGTCGAAGCTGGTGGTGACCGGGGAGCGACACTACACGCGTAACGATGACATTCGCCAGTCGATTCTGGCGCTTGGGTCGCCTGGCACCTTTATGACGCAGGACGTCAACATTATTCAGAGTCAGATTGAACGTCTGCCGTGGATAAAACAGGCGAGTGTCAGAAAGCAATGGCCTGATGAATTGAAGATTCATCTGGTTGAATATGTGCCGATTGCGCGTTGGAATGATCAGCATATGGTTGACGTAGACGGAAATTCGTTCAGCGTCCCGAGCGATCGTGTCAACAAGCAGAATTTACCGATGTTGTATGGCCCGGAAGGCAGCGAAAACGAAGTATTGCAGGGTTTTCGTGAGATGGGGCAGGTGCTGGCTAAGAATCGCTTTACGTTAAAAGATGCTGCGATGACGGCGCGCCGTTCCTGGCAGTTGACCTTAACGAATGGCATTAAGCTCAATCTTGGCCGCGGCGACACAATGAAACGTCTGGCGCGTTTTGTAGAACTTTACCCGGTTTTACAGCAGCAGGCGCAGACGGATGGCAAACGGATAAGCTACGTTGATTTGCGCTATGACTCAGGCGCAGCAGTCGGTTGGGAGCCGGCTCCGGTCGAGGAACCTAATCAGCAACAAAATCAGGCACAGGTACAGGCAGAACAACAATGATCAAGTCGACGGACAGAAAATTGGTAGTAGGACTGGAGATTGGCACCGCGAAGGTTGCCGCTTTGGTAGGGGAAGTTCTGCCCGACGGTATGGTCAATATCATTGGCGTGGGCAGCTGCCCCTCCCGTGGTATGGATAAAGGTGGGGTAAACGACCTTGAGTCGGTGGTGAAATGCGTTCAGCGCGCCATCGACCAGGCTGAATTGATGGCAGATTGCCAGATTTCCTCTGTCTATCTGGCCCTTTCTGGTAAGCATATCAGCTGCCAGAATGAAATCGGTATGGTGCCGATTTCCGAAGAAGAGGTGACGCAGGAAGACGTTGAGAACGTTGTCCACACGGCGAAATCCGTGCGTGTTCGCGACGAGCACCGTGTGCTGCATGTGATCCCGCAGGAATACGCGATCGACTACCAGGAAGGTATCAAGAATCCGGTCGGCCTGTCGGGCGTGCGTATGCAGGCAAAAGTGCACCTGATCACATGTCACAACGATATGGCGAAGAACATTGTAAAAGCCGTTGAACGTTGTGGCCTGAAAGTTGACCAACTTATTTTCGCCGGTCTTGCCGCGAGCTATTCCGTGCTGACCGAAGACGAACGTGAACTGGGCGTCTGTGTGGTCGATATTGGTGGTGGTACAATGGACATGGCTGTCTATACCGGCGGTGCGTTACGCCACACCAAAGTAATCCCGTACGCCGGGAATGTGGTGACCAGCGATATCGCTTACGCCTTTGGTACGCCACCGAGCGATGCAGAGGCGATTAAAGTGCGCCATGGTTGCGCGCTGGGCTCTATCGTCGGCAAAGACGAGAGCGTTGAAGTGCCGAGCGTAGGCGGGCGACCGCCGCGCAGCCTGCAACGCCAGACGCTGGCAGAGGTAATTGAGCCGCGTTATACCGAGCTGCTTAACCTGGTCAACGAAGAGATTTTGCAGTTACAGGAACAGCTTCGCCAGCAGGGTGTGAAACATCATCTCGCGGCGGGGATTGTATTAACCGGCGGGGCAGCGCAAATTGAAGGTCTTGCGGCCTGCGCTCAGCGCGTGTTCCATACGCAGGTGCGTATTGGTGCGCCGCTGAATATCACCGGTTTAACGGATTATGCTCAGGAGCCGTACTATTCAACGGCGGTGGGCCTGCTGCACTACGGGAAAGAGTCCCATTTAAGTGGTGAGGCAGAAGTGGAAAAACGCGTCTCGGTGGGGTCGTGGGTCAAACGACTTAACACCTGGCTGCGAAAAGAATTTTAATTTTTTTAAGAGACCGGAGAGAATTAGCGGTCTCGGGCGACAGGCACAACGGAGAGAGAGATTATGTTTGAACCTATGGAATTAACCAACGACGCGGTGATTAAAGTCATCGGCGTCGGTGGCGGCGGCGGTAACGCCGTAGAGCACATGGTGCGCGAGCGCATCGAAGGTGTTGAATTCTTCGCGGTGAACACCGATGCGCAGGCACTGCGTAAAACGGCTGTTGGCCAGACGATTCAGATCGGTGGTGGCATCACTAAAGGTCTGGGAGCAGGGGCTAACCCGGAAGTGGGCCGCAACGCGGCTGAAGAAGATCGTGAAGCGCTGCGCGCTGCACTGGACGGTGCAGACATGGTCTTCATCGCAGCGGGTATGGGCGGCGGTACAGGTACCGGTGCAGCACCCGTTGTGGCGGAAGTCGCTAAAGATTTAGGTATTCTGACCGTTGCTGTCGTGACCAAGCCCTTCAACTTTGAAGGTAAGAAGCGTATGGCTTTCGCGGAGCAGGGTATCACCGAGCTGTCCAAGCACGTGGACTCTCTGATTACCATCCCGAACGACAAGCTGCTGAAAGTACTGGGTCGCGGTATCTCTCTGCTGGACGCTTTTGGCGCGGCAAACGACGTGCTGAAAGGCGCGGTTCAGGGTATCGCTGAACTGATTACCCGTCCTGGCCTGATGAACGTTGACTTTGCAGACGTTCGCACCGTGATGTCCGAGATGGGCTACGCGATGATGGGCTCTGGCGTGGCGAGCGGTGAAGACCGCGCGGAAGAAGCCGCTGAAATGGCGATCTCTTCTCCGCTGCTGGAAGATATCGATCTGTCTGGCGCGCGCGGCGTGCTGGTCAACATTACCGCTGGCTTTGATCTGCGTCTGGATGAGTTCGAAACCGTGGGTAACACCATCCGTGCATTCGCCTCTGACAACGCGACCGTCGTTATCGGTACGTCCCTTGACCCGGAAATGAACGACGAACTGCGTGTGACCGTTGTGGCCACCGGTATCGGTATGGACAAGCGTCCTGAGATCACCCTGGTAACCAACAAACAGACTCAGCAGCCGGTGATGGATCGTTACCAGCAGCACGGTATGGCGCCTCTGACTCAGGAGCAAAAACCCGCTGCGAAAGTGGTGAACGACTCGACTCCACAAACGGCAAAAGAGCCAGATTATCTGGATATCCCGGCGTTCCTGCGTAAGCAAGCTGACTAAGAATTGGCTGGAATTTGGGGATTTGCGCTCTTTGTGCTAAACTGGCCCACCGTTAGTGATATACACTCTCGGTTGGATAGTTAATTTGGCGAGATTATACGATGATCAAACAAAGGACACTTAAACGTATCGTTCAGGCGACGGGTGTCGGTTTACATACCGGCAAGAAAGTCACACTGACGTTACGCCCTGCGCCGGCCAATACCGGGGTCATCTATCGTCGCACCGACTTGAATCCACCGGTAGATTTTCCGGCCGATGCCAAATCTGTGCGTGATACTATGCTCTGTACTTGTCTGGTGAACGAGCATGACGTGCGGATTTCTACCGTAGAGCACCTGAACGCCGCCTTGGCCGGTCTGGGTATCGACAACATTATGGTTGAAGTCGATGCGCCAGAAATCCCGATCATGGACGGGAGTGCTGCTCCGTTCGTTTATTTGTTGCTGGATGCCGGCATCGAAGAACTGAACTGCGCGAAGAAATTTGTTCGCATTAAAGAGACCGTTCGCGTCGAAGATGGCGACAAATGGGCTGAATTCAAACCGTACAATGGTTTCTCGTTGGACTTCACCATCGATTTTAACCATCCGGCGATTGACTCCAGCACCCAGCGCTATGCGATGAACTTCTCTGCGGATGCGTTCATGCGTCAGATCAGCCGAGCACGTACCTTCGGCTTTATGCGTGATATCGAATATCTGCAATCCCGCGGCCTGTGCCTGGGCGGCAGCTTCGATTGTGCCATCGTTGTTGACGATTATCGCGTACTGAACGAAGACGGCCTGCGTTTTGAAGATGAATTTGTTCGTCACAAAATGCTGGACGCGATCGGCGACCTCTTCATGTGTGGTCACAACATCATTGGTGCATTTACCGCGTTTAAATCCGGTCATGCACTGAATAACAAACTGTTGCAGGCCGTCCTGGCAAAACAGGAAGCCTGGGAATATGTGACCTTCGAAGACGAGGCTGAACTGCCGCTGGCGTTCAAAGCCCCGACTATGGTCCTGGCGTAACGGTTAAAGCCGTTTCGTAAGAAAAGCGACTGGTTCACCTGGTACTCTCTCCGACCAGGGAAGCCAGTCGTTTTTATTTCTGCCCTTCTTTAATTTGTCCCTCTCACCCCTGGCTTGTGTCGGGTGCCGAATAACGGTGTGTTCGCTGCATTATTGACCGTTTTTACCTGCTGCAAGGTGTCATTCCTGCTGTCGTGTATTGGCTTTAGTGGTAATATCTGGGCGCTAAAAAAGAATAACTGAACTCAGCCTGCACTGGCGGGCGAACGTGGTGGAGCAAGTGAGCGGAATACTGACGCGCTGGCGACAATTTGGCAGACGTTACTTCTGGCCGCATCTCTTATTGGGGATGGTCGCGGCGAGTTTCGGCTTGCCTGTGCTCAGCAACAGCGCAGACGCGGCCACGCCAGCACGTTCCACGACGACCAAACACGATCTCACCACGCGGGTTAACTTCACTAATCTCGCATGGCTTGAAGCCAGCCGTCGTCCCAATTTCTCCGTTGATTACTGGCAGCAACACGCGATTCGCACGGTTATCCGCCATCTGTCGTTCGCGATGGCGCCGCAGACGATGCCTGTTGCGGAGGAAACTCTGCCGGTCCAGGCGCAGCATCTTGCCCTGCTCGATACGCTTAATGCGCTGCTGACGCAGGACAACCAGCCGCCAGTGACCGTGAATCAGACGGCGAAAACGGATTTTGTTTCCCCTGCATCCTTCTCTGTTTCGACATGGATTAGCCAGGTTCACGGCATCCGTGCCGGGCCTCAACGCCTCAGCTAAATTAACCTTTTTCAATACCTTAATTTATCTGCCCGACTGGGGCGTTTGAGAATTTATTATGCTAATCAAATTGTTAACCAAAGTTTTTGGTAGTCGTAACGATCGTACCCTGCGCCGCATGCGCAAAGCTGTGAACGTCATCAACGGTATGGAACCGGCGATGGAAAAGCTCACTGATGATGAGCTGAAAGCGAAAACCGCGGAGTTCCGTGCGCGTCTGGAGAAAGGTGAAACCTTAGAAAGCCTGATCCCGGAAGCCTTCGCCGTTGTACGTGAGGCCAGTAAACGCGTGTTCGGCATGCGTCACTTCGACGTGCAGCTGCTGGGCGGGATGGTGCTCAACGAGCGCTGCATCGCGGAAATGCGTACCGGTGAAGGTAAAACCCTGACTGCAACGCTGCCGGCTTACCTGAATGCGCTGACGGGTAAGGGCGTTCACGTTGTTACCGTCAACGACTATCTGGCGCAGCGCGACGCCGAAAACAACCGTCCGCTGTTCGAATTCCTCGGCATGACCGTGGGCATTAACATGTCCGGCCTGCCGGCACCTGCCAAGCGTGAAGCGTATAACGCGGATATCACCTACGGCACCAACAACGAATACGGCTTCGACTACCTGCGTGACAACATGGCGTTCAGCCCGGAAGAGCGTGTGCAGCGTAAGCTGCACTATGCGCTGGTGGATGAGGTTGACTCCATTCTGATCGATGAAGCGCGTACCCCGCTGATCATCTCCGGCCCGGCTGAAGACAGCTCCGAGATGTACCGTAAAGTTGACAAAATCATTCCTCACCTGCTGCGTCAGGAGAAAGAAGACTCCGATACCTTCCAGGGTGAAGGTCACTTCTCCGTGGATGAAAAAGCGCGTCAGGTCAACCTGACCGAACGCGGCCTGGTGAAAATCGAAGAGCTGCTGGTGGCTGAAGGCATTATGGAAGAGGGCGAGTCTCTGTACTCCCCGAGCAACATCATGCTGATGCACCACGTAACGGCTGCACTGCGCGCGCACGCCCTGTTCACCCGCGACGTTGACTACATCGTTAAAGACGGCGAAGTCATCATCGTCGATGAACACACCGGCCGTACCATGCAGGGGCGTCGCTGGTCCGATGGCCTGCACCAGGCCGTGGAAGCGAAAGAAGGCGTGGATATTCAAAATGAAAACCAGACGCTGGCATCCATCACCTTCCAGAACTACTTCCGTCTGTACGAGAAGCTGGCAGGGATGACCGGTACCGCCGATACCGAAGCGTTTGAGTTCAGCTCCATCTATAAGCTGGATACCGTGGTAGTACCTACCAACCGTCCGATGATCCGTAAGGATATGCCGGACCTGGTATACATGACCGAAGCGGAAAAAATTCAGGCGATCATTGAAGATATTCGCGAACGTACCGCGAAGGGCCAGCCGGTACTGGTGGGGACCATCTCCATCGAGAAATCCGAAGTGGTATCTAACGAGCTGACCAAAGCAGGCATCAAACACAACGTTCTGAACGCCAAGTTCCACGCTAAAGAAGCAGATATCGTTGCGCAGGCGGGTTACCCGGCTGCCGTAACCATCGCCACCAACATGGCGGGTCGTGGTACCGATATTATGCTCGGCGGTAGCTGGCAGGCCGAAGTGGCAGAGCTGGAAAACCCAACCCCAGAGCAAATCGCGCAGATCAAAGCCGACTGGCAGGTGCGTCACGACGCGGTGCTGGCATCCGGTGGTCTGCACATCATTGGTACCGAGCGTCATGAATCTCGTCGTATCGATAACCAGCTGCGCGGTCGTGCAGGTCGTCAGGGTGATGCCGGTTCTTCCCGCTTCTATCTGTCTATGGAAGATGCGCTGATGCGTATTTTCGCCTCTGACCGTGTGTCCGGCATGATGCGTAAACTGGGCATGAAACCTGGCGAAGCGATCGAGCACCCGTGGGTTACCAAAGCGATTGCCAACGCCCAGCGTAAAGTGGAAAGCCGCAACTTTGATATTCGTAAGCAGCTGCTGGAATATGATGACGTTGCCAACGACCAGCGTCGTGCGATCTACACCCAGCGTAACGAACTGCTGGACGTGTCCGACGTGAGCGAAACCATCAACAGCATTCGCGAAGATGTGTTCAAGGCCACTATCGACGCGCACATTCCACCGCAGTCTCTGGAAGAGATGTGGGATATCGAAGGTTTGCAGGAACGTCTGAAAAACGACTTCGATCTCGAACTGCCAATCAAAGAGTGGCTGGACAAAGAGCCTGAGCTGCACGAAGAGACCCTGCGCGAGCGTATCTACGAAACTGCGCTGGACGTCTACAAGCGTAAGGAAGAAGTGGTTGGCGCAGAGATGATGCGTCACTTCGAAAAAGGCGTAATGTTGCAGACCCTGGACTCCCTGTGGAAAGAGCACCTGGCGGCAATGGACTACCTGCGTCAGGGTATCCACCTGCGTGGTTATGCGCAGAAAGATCCGAAGCAGGAGTACAAGCGTGAATCCTTCTCCATGTTTGCTGCCATGCTGGAGTCGCTGAAGTATGAAGTCATCAGCACCCTGAGCAAAGTTCAGGTGCGTATGCCGGAAGAAGTGGAAGCGATGGAGCAGCAGCGTCGTGAAGAAGCTGAGCGTCTGGCACAGATGCAGCAGCTGAGCCATCAGACCGATGAAAGCGAAGCCGCAGCGGCAATCGCAGCGCAGACGGGCGATCGTAAAGTCGGTCGTAACGATCCGTGCCCATGCGGTTCCGGCAAAAAATACAAGGCGTGCCACGGCCGCCTGAGCTAAGAACATAACAAACTGAAAAGGCGCAGATATCTGCGCCTTTTTTATGGAAGTGACATGATGAAAACACTGCAAATTGCTGTCGGGATCATTCGCAACCCGCAAAACCAGATCTTTATAACCCAACGTGCCGCCGATGCGCATATGGCCAACAAATGGGAATTCCCCGGCGGGAAAATCGAATCAGGTGAAACGCCGGAACAGGCGCTGGTGCGTGAGCTTCAGGAAGAGGTGGGGATCACCCCGATTGGCGCAACGCTGTTCGATAAGCTGGAGTACCAGTTTCCGGATCGTCATATAACGCTGTGGTTCTGGCTGGTGGAAAGCTGGGAAGGTGAGCCGTGGGGAAAAGAGGGGCAGCCGGGTAACTGGATTGAGCTTCAGGCCAGCGATGCGGAAAAATTCCCGCCTGCCAATGAGCCTGTGATCCTCCGGCTGGTCGCACAACCGTAGGCCTGCTAAGCGAAGCGCCAGCAGGCTTTGAACGTTACTGCTGGTTTTCGCTCCAGTCATCGCTATCCGAGAGATCGCCTTCGCTCGGAATGCGTTTCTCTTCCGCCGCCCATTCGCCCAGGTCTATAAGCTGACAGCGCTTGCAGCAGAATGGGCGAAATGGACTCACTTCTCCCCAGACGACAGTTTTCCCACAGGTTGGGCAGTTTACGGTGGTTACGTCAGACATTGGCACTCCTTAACAACAGGCCAGTTCAAAATCGAGGCGTTCCGGCACGGTGCCATGTTCACTGTCCAGCGGCATAAAGCGGATCGCGAAACGGCTTTTATGTCCGGAAATTTGCGGGTAAAGCTGCTCGCCAAGAGACAGGTTCAGGCGCAGAAGATCGGCGTCGTCGCCGTTATCCTGATAGAAACCGTTGAGACTGGTTTGTTTGCGGAACGGGGCCGAGTTACGCACAAGATCGAGGATCAGCGATAACGTCTGATTCATCGGCTCCAGGCTGCCCAGCCAGCTGTTCACCTGGCGATCGCGCTGTTCCTGCGGCATGTGCAGCCACATATGCAGCGTCGGCAGGTCAAAGCTACAGCATCCGCCCGGTATGCTCAGGCGCTGGCGCACCAGCGCAATCAGACGATCCTCTCGTAAAAACTGGCCAACGCGCGGCGCGGCCATCAGGGTCGTGCTGCTGTTTTTCAGCTGCTGGCGTAAAGCGTCAATTCGACTTTGATCCACGCCCGGTACTTCGGCCCAGGCCTGTAATTTTCGTTGCTGGCGCTCCAGCTCTTTCAACAGCTCAGTGCGGACGTCGCCGCGTTCAATCACATCAAGCAGATCGCCCACGTTGCGGAAAAAATGCAGCGCGGTGGCGTGATCGTTGACAGGCAGATGTTGTGAAAGCTGTTGAATAAGAAATTCTATGCGTAGCCAGGTACGCATTTTTTCGTTAAGCGGGTGCTCAAAAAGGATATGAGTCGACATTATGGTTTTTCCTGTGCAACGGCCTGCGCGGCGAAGGTCAGATACTGCGCGTGCAGACGAGCAACATCCGATGCAATGGCATCTGGTGCGCCGTTATTATCAATAACATCATCCGCAACGGCGAGGCGCGCTTCGCGCGTGGCCTGTGCGGCAAGAATTTGTTCAGCATGCTCGCGTGAAACATGGTCACGCGCCATGGTTCTCTGGATTTGCGTTTCGCGGGAAACGTCAATCACCAGCGTTCTGTCTGCTTTATGCTGAAGCTGATTTTCCACCAGTAACGGGACCACCCACAACACATAGGGCGAGCGGGCTGCGGCAATCTGACGCTGAGTTTCCTGGTGGATAATGGGGTGGAGCAGGGCATTAAGCCAGGCTTTTTCCGAAGAATCAGAAAATATGCACTCACGCAGTTGCCGACGATTCAGGGTGCCGTCAGCCTGTATCACACGGCGACCAAAATGCGCTTCGATGGCGTTTAAGGCGGGTGTATTGGGTTCTACCACCTGACGGGCAATGATATCGGCGTCGATAATCGTGATGCCGAGACGAGCAAACGCGTGCGCAACGGTGCTTTTACCACTACCGATGCCGCCGGTTAATGCGACGATATACCCCATTAAATCAGATCCTGGGAATTATTCAGTTTTAAAATCAGTTGCTTAAAATTCAAACTTACAACAGCCAATGTTTAGCTCTCTTTACCCGCTTTTTACCAGGTAAATTTATAGGATTGTAGCGTAAAAAAAGAGAATTTCGCAGTCTTGCGGAGCAGGTATTAGTGCGTATGATAGCGTCACTGGAGTTGTGCTTTTAATATATTTGCCTCTAACCCCAGGAATCCGCACATGCGTATCGAAGAAGATCTGAAGTTAGGTTTCAAAGACGTTCTTATCCGCCCTAAACGCTCTACACTGAAAAGTCGCTCAGACGTTGAACTCGAACGTCAATTCACCTTTAAGCATTCCGGTCAGACGTGGTCTGGCGTGCCGATTATCGCGGCCAACATGGACACCGTCGGGACCTTCGAGATGGCGACCGCACTGGCGCAATTCGACATCCTTACTGCGGTACACAAACACTACAGCGCTGAAGAGTGGGATGCGTTTGTCGCCTCCGCCTCGGCCGACGTGGTGAAGCATGTGATGGTCTCGACCGGTACGTCTGATGCAGATTTCGAGAAAACCAAACAGATCCTGAACGCCAATCCGGCGCTGAATTTTGTCTGCATTGACGTGGCAAATGGTTATTCCGAGCATTTCGTTCAGTTCGTCAGCAAGGCACGTGAGGCCTGGCCAACCAAAACCATCATCGCGGGCAACGTGGTGACCGGTGAAATGTGTGAAGAGCTGATCCTCTCCGGGGCCGACATTGTGAAAGTGGGCATTGGCCCGGGGTCCGTTTGCACCACGCGCGTGAAAACCGGTGTGGGTTATCCGCAGCTGTCTGCGGTAATTGAATGCGCTGACGCTGCACACGGTCTGGGCGGCCAGATCATCAGCGACGGTGGCTGCACTATGCCAGGTGATGTCGCGAAAGCCTTCGGCGGCGGCGCGGACTTCGTGATGCTCGGCGGCATGCTGGCAGGCCACGAAGAGAGCGGCGGTACCGTGGTGGAAGAGAACGGCGAGAAATTCATGCTGTTCTACGGAATGAGCTCTGAATCTGCGATGACCCGTCACGTGGGTGGTGTCGCAAAATACCGTGCGGCGGAAGGCAAAACCGTTAAGCTGCCACTGCGTGGTCCGGTCGAAAACACCGCGCGCGATATCCTCGGCGGTCTGCGTTCTGCCTGCACCTACGTTGGTGCTTACCGCCTGAAAGAGCTGACGAAACGCACGACGTTTATCCGCGTTCAGGAGCAGGAAAACCGCGTATTCAATAGCCTCTGACGGCTACAGCTGGCGCGCGCCCGTGCGCCAGCATTACCCCGCGCTCATTGCATCTCCCAGATGGAAAATCGGCAGATACATTGCCACCACCAGCGTGCCGATAATCAGTCCCGTCACGACCAGTAGCAAAGGCTCAAGAAGCGCCGCCAGATTGTCTGCCTGCTGAAATGTCTGTTCCGTATGGTGGCGGGCCAGATTCATCAGCATCACATCCAGTGAACCCGACACTTCTCCGGTGCGAATGAGCTGAATACACAGTGGCGTAAAAACAGAGGCCTTCTGGAAGGAGGACCACACGGGCGTCCCCTGTTTGATATCGCTGCGTATCTCACGGATTTTCTCCTGCCAGTAGCCCCTCTCAACGGTCTCCTCCACACTCTCCAGTCCTTGTAAAAAGGCAATTCCGGCCTGCTGGGTTAATGACAGCACGGTAAAAATCTGCCCCAGTTTTTGCCCGCGCGTCAGCGTGCCCATCACCGGTACGTGTAACAAGACATACTGCCAGCGTGGATGCCGCCGCAGCTTACAGGCGATGACAACCATTGCCACGAGCAGGGTCAAAAGGGTGAGGATATGCGCCTGAACCAGGGCCGCCAGCCCCATGACTGCCTGCGTGAGCAAAGGGAGCGGGGTGTTGAACGTTTTGTAGATTGCAGCAAACTCAGGCAAAACCAGCGTGACCATCGCCAGCACCACGAAAACGGCCAGCGTCAGGATGATCAGCGGATAGCGCAGCGCTTTCTTCACCTTCGCACTGAGCTGCTGCTGGGATTTTTGTTGCTGCGCAAGCTGACGGCAGCAGGCTTCGAGCTTACCCGTCAGCTCACCCGTCTTCACCATTGAGACATAAAGGGGGCTAAACACCTCTGGCCATTTCTTCATGGCCTCTGACAGGGCGCAACCTTCGCTCAGGTCATCAGCAAGACTGTGCAGCAGGGCCTGCCAGTGCTGCAAAGGATGCTGTTCCGCCAGCATGTGCAGGCTTTGGGACAGCGTGAGTCCGGCCTGTAGCAGCGTGGCGAGCTGGCGAAAAATATCGTAGCAGTGCTGCACCTGCCATCGGTGGCGCTGCTGGCAGCGTTTCAGCGCCAGCGGGTGCAGCTGTTTAAGCACCAGAGCCGTGTAAGCTGCGTTACGGTCGATGGCCCAGAGGGTGCCGGTTTGCACCTCCCCCTCGGTGGTCAGGGCACGCCAGCGCCAGAGCGAATTAACAGCCATCGGGCATTCCCAGGACGCGCAACAGCTCTTCGAGCGTAGTCAGCCCTTGCTCTACGGCCATGCAGCCATGCTCAAACAAAGAGGTCATTCCCGCCTGACGAGCGCTGGACCCAATCACCTCCGTGCTTGCTCCGCTGGCGATGGCCTGCCGCAGCGTGTCGTCGATGACGAGCACTTCAAAAATGGCTACGCGACCATAAAAACCGTGGTAGCAGCGATCGCAGCCGGTGGGTTGCCAGCGAGGAAGCGGCCGGGGCCACAGCGTGCGGGGTAATTCGGTGTGGCGGCTGGCTTCCTGTCGGCAGTACGGGCATAAACGGCGCACCAGCCGCTGGGCAATCACCATCGAGAGCGCCGACGAGATCATCCAGCGCGCGACGCCCATCTGTTGCAACCGCACCAGCGTTTCAGTCGTCGAATTAGTATGCAGGGTGGACAGCACCAGATGCCCGGTTTGCGCCGCCTTAATGGCAATTTCTGCCGTTTCGCCGTCACGAATTTCACCCACCATAATGATGTCAGGATCCTGCCTGAGCAGGGCACGCAGCACGCTCTGGAAGGTCAGCCCCGCGCGCGGATTAATCTGCGTCTGGTTTAAGCCAGCAAGCGGGATTTCAACGGGATCTTCCACGCTGCAAATATTGACGTCAGGGGTATTTCGCGCCTGTAACGCGCTGTACAGCGTCACCGTTTTCCCGCTACCGGTCGGGCCGGTGACCAGAATCAACCCCTGAGGGCTGTTAAGCGCCGCGGCAAAACGGGCCTGCTGGTCTGCGCTCATCCCCAGCTGTTCAAGCTCCAGCGCCTGCTGTACCTGGTGAAGCAGACGAAGCACGATTTTTTCTCCACCGCTACAGGGAAGGGTTGCGATACGAAAAGAGACGGGGACGCTTGCCAGCTCCACCGTAAACTGACCGTCCTGCGGCAGGCGGCGCTCCGCAATATCCAGCTGGCCCAGCACCTTCAGGCGTGCGGCAAGCGTCGTTCCGAGGGCGGTGGAAATCGGCGGTTGCGGGTAGAGAACACCGTCGATTCGCAAACGGATTTGGTAGCCGTGCTCCGTCGGTTCAATATGGATATCAGAAGCCCGCTGGTTCACTGCCTGCTGCAACGTTGTACTGAGCACGTCAGCGGCTGAGTTTGGCGCTATGCCCGGCAGGTGTGATGATGAGAGGGACTGAAGCCGTTTTTCCATCCGTTCGGCCGTCCAGCACTCAATATCAATACGTTTCTGCGTAGCGAAGCGTAACGCTTCCATCAGCTCAGAGGCAGGATTACCCACTACCGCAATGCTGATCATGTCGGTGTCGCTTGCGAGTAGCAGTGCGTGATGGCGCTGACAGAGCGTCATAAGCTGTTCAGTATTCATTGTCCACTCCTGTCAGTTGTTATCGAAGCGGAAAACATCTTCACAGGCTTGTCTGAGCGCCGTGTCGGACGCAATTTTGCAGTCACGCGTCCAGCCCGTCATTCCGTTACCGTCGCTCCAGATCGGTGTCATGAGCACTTCAAGTCCGTTAAGGCTTTCCTGCCCTGTCAACGATACGACCCCCTTCGCCACGCTCATCGCTGAAACGTAACGTGTGGTTGTCGGGGAGGGGATGCCATTGGTGCCTGCGTCGCAGCGATCCACACCACCACGATCCAGGGCGCAAAGCTCAATGGCGGTGCGGTAGGGGATGAACGTTTGCAGCATATCGGTGAGCGCCGCTTTTCGCAGGTAGTTCTGATAGGCCGGGACGCCAATCGCGCTTAGGATGGCAATAATGCCAATGACCACCATTAGCTCAATCAGGGTAAATCCTTGTTGTCTGTTCATGTCTGCTCCTTACGTTAAGTGGCGCTACTGTGGCAGTGACTGCGCGCAGAAACGAGGGGCAAAAGCGTGAACGTGAAGGGGCTTTCAGGGAAATGATTCAGTGTTGCAGAGAAGGACAGCGTAATTGCGAGCGGTTTCGTATTTCCCCTCTCCGGGCGGAGAGGGGAGGATAAGTTATTTGAAGCGCATCGAGAGGTCGAGGGCGCGGACGTGCTTGGTCAGGGCGCCAACGGAGATGTAATCGACGCCGGTTTCAGCAAATTCGCGGATGGTGTCGAACGTCACGTTGCCGGACACCTCAAGCTGCGCCTGGCCGTTTGTGCGTTTCACCGCTTCACGCATCTGCTCCGTGTCGAAGTTATCGAGCATGATGATGTCAGCCCCCGCTTTAATGGCCTCGTCCAGCTCCTCCAGCGTTTCCACTTCTACTTCGACTGGCACATCCGGATGCAGCCAGAAGGCTTTTTCCACGGCCTGACGCACCGAGCCAGAGGCAATAATGTGGTTCTCTTTGATCAGGAAGGCATCGGAGAGCCCCAGACGATGGTTGGCGCCGCCACCGCAGAGTACCGCGTATTTCAGCGCGGTGCGCAGGCCCGGCAGGGTTTTACGGGTATCCAGCAGCTGCGTGCGGGTGCCTGTCAGCAGGTCAACGTAGCGGCGTACTTCACTGGCAACGCCAGAGAGCGTTTGCACGAAATTGAGCGCGGTGCGTTCACCGGTCAGCAAGACGCGGGACGGGCCGTCCAGCTCGAACAGTGGCTGATTCGCCGTGACCGCATCACCGTCGTCAACGTGCCATGTTACCTGCACCTCGTCGCCCGCCAGCTGGGTAAAGACCTCCTCAACCCAGCGTTTGCCGCAGAAAACCCCCGCTTCGCGGGTGATGATCACCGCATGCGAGCGTGTCTCTTTGGGCAACAATTGGGCGGTAATATCGTTATCGGCGCTGACGTCGCCGCCGAGATCTTCTTTCAGGGCATGGGCAACGCTTGCCGGGATATCACTATTAATACGTTCCAGAAGCGCGTCACGTCGGTGGTCGGGGTTATAGCGGCGAGGCGGCATGATAAAACTCCAAATTGGTAACGAATCATAATATTGAAACATGCTACTCTGAACCGAGTAACAGCACCATAGATAAGGAGTTCCAGCATGTTGTTAGAAAACGGATGGCTGGTGGACGCGCGGCATGTACCGTCGCCGCACCACGACTGCCGCCCGGAGGATGAAAAGCCCACACTGCTGGTGGTTCACAATATTAGTCTCCCGCCGGGTGAGTTTGGCGGTCCGTGGATCGATGCGTTATTCACTGGAACGATAGATCCCGATGCTCACCCCTTCTTTGCTGAGATTGCGCATCTGCGCGTCTCGGCGCACTGTCTGATCCGTCGTGATGGCGAAGTGGTTCAGTATGTTCCTTTTGATAAGCGTGCCTGGCATGCCGGCGTGTCGATGTATCAGGGGCGCGAGCGGTGCAATGATTTCTCCATTGGAATTGAACTGGAAGGGACGGACACCACGCCTTATACCGATGCGCAATATGAGAAACTGGTTGCTGTAACGCAAACGTTAATCGGGCGCTATCCCGCCATTGCAGACAATATTACAGGGCACAGCGACATCGCCCCCGAAAGAAAAACCGACCCCGGCCCGGCGTTTGACTGGTCCCGGTTTCACGCCATGCTTACCACGTCGTCAGATAAGGAGATAACATGACGTTGTTTACCATGCTGCTGGTTATGATCGCTGAACGCCTGTTTAAGCTCGGCGAGCACTGGCATCTGGATCATCGGCTGGAGGTGTTATTCCGCAGCATCAGGCATTTTTCCATGCTGCGCACGCTGCTGATGGCGGCAGGCGTGATGGCGATTACGTTCCTGTTGCTGCGCTCGCTTTACGGCCTCTTTTTCAACGTGCCGCTGCTGGTGGTGTGGATCCTGCTCGGCGTGCTGTGTATTGGCGCGGGCAAGGTGCGTTTGCACTATCACGCGTATCTGAAAGCCGCTTCCCGGGATGATGCCCACGCGCGCGGCGCGATGGCGAGCGAGCTGACGATGATCCACGGCGTACCGCCGGACTGCGATGAACGCGAGTTTCTGCGCGAGCTGCAAAACGCGCTGCTGTGGATCAACTTCCGTTACTACCTGGCGCCGCTGTTCTGGTTCGTGGTGGGCGGACCCTGGGGGCCGGTACTGCTGATGGGTTACGCGTTCCTGCGTGCCTGGCAGACCTGGCTTGCCCGCTATCTTACGCCGCATGAACGTCTACAGTCCGGCATTGATGCCATCCTGCACGTGCTCGACTGGCTTCCGGTGCGTCTGGTTGGCGTGGTCTATGCCCTCATCGGTCACGGTGAAAAGGCGCTGCCCGCGTGGTTTGTCTCCCTTGCTGACCGCCATACCTCGCAGTATCAGGTTTTAACCCGACTGGCACAGTTCTCGCTGGCGCGTGAGCCGCACACGGATAAAGTCGCAACGCCAAAAGCTGCCGTCTCGATGGCAAAGAAAACGTCCTTTGTGGTGGTGGTGATTGTGGCGCTGCTGACGATTTACGGCACGCTGGTCTAAGCCAGCGCGCCGAAGCTGTTACGGCGTATCCGCGGGCGGGATGCCGAAGTCAGGCATCCCGTTTTCGTTCCAGCGGATGAGTTTCAGGCGAGTATGGCGATTGGGATCGTAAAGCGGATCGCCTTCAATTTCAGTGTAGTTTCGTGCGTGGTAGACCAGCACATCGTCGCCCTCAGGGGTCTGCGTAAAGCTGTTATGGCCTGGCCCATACTGCCGGTTTTCATAGCTGGTGACGAACACCGGGCGCGGGGATTTATGCCAGTTAGCCGGGTTTTGCGGATCGGCATTCAGGTCTGCCCACAGTAATCCCATGCAGTAGTTCTCGTCGGTGGCGCTGGCGGAATAGCTGATAAATAGCTTATCGCCATGGAACAGCACCGCCGGGCCTTCGTTGACCCAGAACCCACGGCACTCCCAGTCATATTCCGGTTTACTGAGCATCACCGGTTCGCCTTTCAGCGTCCACGGATTTTCCATTTCACACAGGTAAAGATTGGAGTTACCGGAAATATCCGGGGCTTTTTGCGCCCACAGATACCAGCGTTTACCCTGATGAACAAAGGTGGTGGCATCCAGCGCGAAGGTGTCAAACGGGGTTTTGATTTGCCCTTTTTCCACCCACGTACCGGTGAGCGGATCGCGATCTGCGCATTCAATGGCAAACATGCGATGCTGGAACATCCCGAGCTGATCGAGCGCCTGGGTATGCGTGGCGGCAAAATAGATGTACCACCTGCCGTCGATATGATGCAGTTCCGGCGCCCAGATCAGCTGGCTCATCGGGCCGGTGTCGGGCTTGCGCCAGACAACCACCTCTTCGGCATCGCGTAAACCTTCCAGCGAGTTCGCGCGGCGGATCGCCAGCCGATCGTACTCCGGTACGGAGGCGATAAAGTAATATTGCCCATCGTGACGCAGGATATACGGGTCGGCGCGTTGTTCAATAAACGGGTTTGGCCAGGTTTGCATTCGGCTTTCCTTATTTAGTCTCAGCGGCTTTGAGTTCCTGATAATCGTTCAGCTCGCGATAGTTGGTGCGACGTTTTTCCAGATCGGACTGGATCTGCTTCATGGTCTCACGGTCCACTTTCAGCAGACGTACTACGCCCGCGGTAATTAAGTATCCAATGCCGGGAATGACGGTAAACAGCAGCACGATCCCGTTAATGGCGTCCGCGCTCTGCGCTTTTGCGCCCGCGTCGTAGCCGTACCAGGAGAGCAGGAAGCCGACCATTGCCCCGGCAATCGCCAGACCCAGCTTCAGGAAGAAGATGTTGCCGGAGAAGCTGATCCCGGTGATGCGTTTCCCGGTTTTCCATTCACCGTAGTCGTCCACGTCGGCCATCAGCGACCAGTGCAGCGGGGATGGGATCTGGTGCAGGATGTTCAGCAGGACGTAGAGCACGACAATGGTTGTCGTCGCTTTCGGGTCGAAGAAGTAGAAGGCGCAGGAGAAAATCGCCAGCACGATGTTGGTCCAGAAAAAGACCTTCAGCTTACACCAGCGGTCGGTCAGCACTTTAGCCAGCATACTGCCGAACATCATGCCGACCACGCCCAGGCTGATAAACAGCGTGGCGAAATGGGTGCTTTGCCCCATGACCCAGGTGACGTAATACATGGTGGCCGCCATGCGGATAAAGCCAGGGCAGACGTTGCACAGGGTTAACAGCAGGATCCGCACCCACTGGTCGTTCTTCCACACGTCTTTCAGGTCGTTTTTCAGTTCGTCATGGGTTTGCACCGCCGGACGTACGCGCTCGCGCACCGTGGCGAAGCAGAACAGGAACATGCAGGTACCAATCAGCGCCAGCACGGTCATCGCCATCTGGTAGCCTTTGGCTTTGTTATCCCCACCAAACCAGTCGGCCATCGGCAGGAGCGTTAGCGACAGCAGCAGCGTGGCGATACCGACCATAACAAAACGGTAGGACTGGCAGGCAACGCGCTCTTTCGGGTCGTTGGTGATCACGCCGCCGAGCGAGCAGTACGGAATGTTGATGGCGGTATAGGTCAGCGACAGCAGGAAGTAGGTGACAAAGGCATAGATAACTTTGCTGTTATAGCTCCACTCCGGTGTGGTGAACATCAGAATGCTGAACAGCGCATAGGGGAAGGCAATCCACAGCAGCCATGGACGAAACCGGCCATATTTGCTGCGGGTACGGTCGGCAATCGCGCCCATGATCGGGTCCGTTACGGCATCAATGACGCGTACGGACAGGAGTAAAACGCCAACCAGTGCAGGAGCCAGACCAAAAATATCCGTATAAAAATAGTTAACAAATAACATGATGGCGCCAAAGATAATGTTGCATCCGGCGTCACCCATGCCATAGCCGATCTTTTCTTTTACTGACAGTTTGTTGTTATTCATCGACAGCTCTCCGGGTTTCGGTATGGAGAGAATTATTCGCTGGCAAACGAATATATGCGTTGCAATATAAAGGCGGTGATATGGAGGATTTTGCTGTTGGCGCGAATTTGTGAGGAAGGTAACAAGACGCTGTACCCGCAACCGCGAGTACAGCGAGAAAACACTTAGTGCGCTTTTACCGTTTTGGCATTTTTCTGTTTCACCATATAACCCACGCCGAGGATCGCAATCCAGACCGGGATCAGGTAGACGGAAATCGCCATGCCTGGGGTGATGAGCATGATGACCAGCACAGCCGCCATGAACAGCAGGCAAACCCAGTTCCCCAGCGGATAGAGCAGGGCAGGGAAGCGCGTGGTTACGCCCTGCTGCTGCTTGGCACGGCGGAACTTGATATGAGCGAGGCTAATCATCGCCCAGTTAATCACCAGAGCGGAAACCACCAGCGCCATCAGCAGGCCGAAGGCAGATTCCGGTGCCAGGTAGTTAATCAGAACGCACAGCGCCGTCACGACCGCCGACACGATGATGGTATTAACCGGTACGCCACGCTTATCAACGGTAAGCAGCGCTTTCGGTGCGTTGCCCTGTTGCGCCAGGCCGAACAGCATACGGCTGTTGCAGTAAACGCAGCTGTTATAAACGGAGAGCGCGGCGGTCAGCACCACGACGTTGAGCGCGTTCGCCACGAAGGTGTCGCCCAGCTCGTGGAAGATGAGCACAAACGGGCTGGTATCCGCCGTGACGCGCGTCCATGGCAGCAGGGAGAGCAGGACCGCCAGGGAGCCCACATAGAAGATCAGAATACGGTAGATAACCTGGTTCGTGGCTTTCGGGATGCTCTGCTCCGGGTTGTCGGCTTCCGCGGCGGTGATGCCCACCAGCTCCAGACCGCCGAAGGAGAACATAATGATCGCCATCATCATCACCAGGCCGGTCATGCCGTGCGGCAGGAACCCGCCTTGCTCCCAAAGGTTGCGCACGGTGGCCTGCGGGCCGCCGTTGCCGCTGAACAGCAGCCAGCCGCCGAAGATGATCATCGCCACAACGGCAATCACTTTAATGATGGCAAACCAGAACTCCATTTCACCGAACACTTTTACGTTGGTGAGGTTAATGGCGTTAATCAGGACGAAGAAGGCCGCAGCAGATGCCCAGGTGGGGATCTCCGGGTACCAGAACTGAATGTATTTCCCAACGGCGGTCAGCTCGGCCATGGCAACCAGAACGTACAGAACCCAGTAGTTCCAGCCGGAGGCGAAGCCCGCGAAGCTGCCCCAGTATTTATAGGCGAAGTGGCTGAATGAGCCTGCGACCGGCTCCTCAACAACCATTTCCCCTAACTGACGCATAATCAGAAACGCAATAAAACCCGCAATCGCGTACCCGAGAATAATGCCCGGCCCGGCCGACTGGATAACCGATGCACTGCCCAGAAACAGGCCAGTACCAATAGCACCGCCCAGGGCGATGAGCTGAATATGGCGGTTTTTAAGGCCGCGCTTTAGCTGATCGCCATGCTGTTGAGCTTCCATTTGAAACCTCGTGTGTGGTTGTTATGTTCACGCTGTGCGTGTGTAATTATGAAAATCCATATTCTGTATTTATTTCTTTACGGTTAACGATACCGAAAAAAGCGGAGATGGCTTCCGTTAGCGCAAGAATAGTGGTAAGCGCCAGCGAATGCACCTGCTTTATGAAGGGGTGATGACGACTTGAATAAAAAGAAACCAATTGTAAATCGGTACGTTAACCCCTCATACCCCAACCTATAGAATAGAAATGCGTCAGAAGAGGGCGAATTTTCATTTTTTGCCTTGTTGAATCGCTTCAGATTGCAAAAACCCTCGTTTCATTATGGTTAAAACTGCCTCTTTGGTAGTAACCATTTCATTTGTGCAAAGTTACATTCCTGAAACGTTAGTTCTGTAAGGTTGTTAAAATGTGCAGGGTTTACTGATTTCAATCAAAACCAATATGGACAGAAGGTGAATACTTTGTTACTTTAGCGATACGAACATGAAATTGGTAAGACCAATTGACTCCGGGCAAAAAGGCGTAAGACAGGGAATATGGCCTACAGCAAAATTCGCCAACCAAAACTTTCCGATGTGATTGAGCAGCAGCTGGAGTTTTTAATTCTCGAAGGGACACTGCGCCCGGGCGAGAAACTCCCGCCAGAACGCGAGCTGGCAAAACAGTTCGACGTTTCACGCCCCTCTCTGCGTGAGGCGATTCAACGTCTCGAAGCAAAGGGCCTGTTGCTCCGTCGCCAGGGTGGCGGAACCTTTGTGCAAAACAGCCTGTGGCAGAGCTTCAGCGACCCGCTGGTAGAACTTCTCTCTGACCACCCAGAATCCCAGTTTGATCTGCTTGAGACCCGTCACGCGCTGGAAGGTATCGCGGCCTATTACGCCGCCCTTCGCAGCACTGATGAAGACCGCGTACGTATTCGCGAGCTGCATCAGGCCATTGAACGGGCACAGCAGTCCGGCGATTTAGACGCCGAGTCCAATGCCGTCGTCCAGTATCAAATTGCCGTCACCGAAGCGGCGCACAACGTGGTGCTCCTCCATCTGCTACGCTGCATGGAGCCGATGCTGGCCCAGAACGTTCGTCAGAATTTTGAATTGTTGTATGCCCGTCGGGAGATGCTCCCGCTGGTAAGCAACCATCGCACCCGAGTATTCGAGGCGATAATGGCCGGGGAACCGGAGCAGGCGCGCGAAGCGTCGCACCGCCATCTGGCTTTCATTGAGGAAATCTTGCTGGACCGCAGCCGTGAACAATCGCGTCGCGAACGTTCATTACGCCGCATACAGCAACGAAAGGATTAAGCGCCAGGTACTTTTAGAGCGCGGCAACTAAACGCAGAACCTGTCTTATTGTGTTTTCTGGCGAAAATACAATGGGACAGGTTCCAGACAAATCAACGTATTAGATAGATAAGGAATACCCCCATGTCAGAACGTCTCCAAAATGACGTGGATCCGATCGAAACTCGCGACTGGCTACAGGCGATCGAATCGGTCATCCGTGAAGAAGGTGTTGAGCGCGCTCAGTATCTGATTGATCAGCTGCTTTCAGAAGCACGCAAAGGCGGCGTGAAAGTGGCTTCAGGTGCAGGGGCTAGCAACTACGTAAACACGATTGCCGTCGAAGACGAACCGGAATACCCGGGCAATCTGGATCTGGAACGCCGTATCCGTTCTGCTATCCGCTGGAACGCCATCATGACCGTTCTGCGCGCATCCAAGAAGGACCTGGAACTGGGTGGCCACATGGCGTCCTTCCAGTCTTCTGCGACCATTTACGAAGTGTGCTTCAACCACTTCTTCCGTGCAGCGAACGAGAAAGATGGCGGCGATCTGGTGTACTTCCAGGGCCACATCTCTCCGGGCATCTATGCACGTGCCTTCCTGGAAGGTCGTCTGACTGAAGAGCAGATGAACAACTTCCGTCAGGAAGTTCACGGTAAGGGTCTGTCTTCTTACCCGCACCCTAAACTGATGCCTGAGTTCTGGCAGTTCCCGACCGTATCTATGGGTCTGGGCCCAATCGGTGCGATCTATCAGGCTAAATTCCTGAAGTACCTGGAACACCGTGGTCTGAAAGACACCTCTGAGCAGACCGTTTACGCCTTCCTGGGCGACGGTGAAATGGATGAGCCAGAATCTAAAGGCGCGATCACCATCGCGACCCGTGAGAAGCTGGACAACCTGTGCTTCATCATCAACTGTAACCTGCAACGTCTGGATGGTCCGGTAACCGGTAACGGCAAGATCATCAACGAACTGGAAGGCATCTTCGCAGGTGCTGGCTGGAACGTGATCAAAGTGATGTGGGGCGGTCGTTGGGATGAGCTGCTGCGTAAAGACACCAGCGGTAAACTGATCCAGCTGATGAACGAAACCGTTGACGGCGACTACCAGACCTTCAAATCCAAAGACGGTGCCTACGTTCGTGAGCACTTCTTCGGCAAATATCCTGAAACCGCAGCCCTGGTTGCAGACTGGACTGACGAGCAGATCTGGGCGCTGAACCGCGGTGGTCACGATCCGAAGAAAGTTTACGCTGCACTGAAAAAAGCGCGTGAAACCAAAGGTAAAGCGACTGTGATCCTGGCCCACACCATCAAAGGTTACGGCATGGGGGATACCGCAGAAGGTAAAAACATCGCTCACCAGGTTAAGAAAATGAACATGGACGGCGTGCGTTATATCCGCGACCGTTTCAACGTTCCAGTGACCGATGAGCAGGTAGAAAACCTGTCTTACATCACCTTCCCGGAAGGGTCTGAAGAGCACAAGTACCTGCACGAACGTCGTCAGGCGCTGAAAGGCTACCTGCCTGCTCGTCAGCCTAACTTCACCGAGAAGCTGGAACTGCCAGCGCTGGAAGATTTCTCTCAGCTGCTGGAAGAGCAGAACAAAGAGATCTCAACCACCATCGCTTTCGTTCGTGCCCTGAACGTGATGCTGAAGAACAAGTCGATCAAAGATCGTCTGGTTCCAATCATCGCCGACGAAGCGCGTACTTTCGGTATGGAAGGTCTGTTCCGTCAGATCGGTATCTACAGCCCGAACGGCCAGCAGTACACCCCGCAGGACCGTGAGCAGGTTGCATACTACAAAGAAGACGAGAAAGGTCAGATCCTTCAGGAAGGTATCAACGAACTGGGTGCAGGCGCATCCTGGCTGGCTGCTGCGACCTCTTACAGCACCAACAACCTGCCGATGATCCCGTTCTACATCTACTACTCCATGTTCGGGTTCCAGCGTATCGGTGACCTGTGCTGGCAGGCAGGCGACCAGCAGGCTCGCGGCTTCCTGATTGGGGGTACTTCTGGTCGTACGACCCTGAACGGTGAAGGCTTACAGCACGAAGATGGTCACAGCCACATTCAGTCTCTGACTATTCCTAACTGTATCTCTTACGACCCGTCTTACGCGTACGAAGTGGCAGTCATCATGCATGACGGCTTGCAGCGCATGTACGGTGAAGCGCAAGAGAACATTTACTACTACATCACCACCCTGAACGAAAACTATCACATGCCGGCAATGCCAGCAGGTGCCGAGGAAGGTATCCGTAAAGGTATCTACAAACTCGAAACCATCGAAGGTAGCAAAGGTAAAGTTCAGCTGCTGGGCTCCGGTTCTATCCTGCGTCACGTTCGTGAAGCAGCGCAGATCCTGGCGAAAGACTACGGTGTGGGTTCCGATGTGTACTCTGTTACCTCCTTCACTGAACTGGCGCGTGATGGCCAGGATTGTGAGCGCTGGAACATGCTGCACCCAATGGAAACCCCACGCGTTCCGTACATCGCTCAGGTGATGAACGACGCGCCAGCGGTGGCGTCTACTGACTATATGAAACTGTTCGCTGAGCAGGTTCGTACTTACGTTCCAGCTGATGATTATCGCGTACTGGGTACTGACGGCTTCGGTCGTTCTGACAGCCGCGAAAACCTGCGTCACCACTTCGAAGTTGATGCTTCCTACGTGGTTGTAGCAGCACTGGGCGAACTGGCTAAACGTGGCGAAATCGATAAGAAAGTGGTTGCGGACGCAATCACCAAATTCAACATCGATGCAGATAAAGTTAACCCGCGTCTGGCGTAAGAGGTAAAAGAATAATGGCTATCGAAATCAATGTACCGGACATCGGGGCTGATGAAGTTGAAATCACCGAGATCCTGGTCAAAGTAGGCGACAAAGTTGAAGCTGAACAGTCGCTGATCACCGTAGAAGGCGACAAAGCTTCTATGGAAGTCCCGTCTCCTCAGGCTGGCATCGTTAAAGAGATCAAAGTCTCTGTTGGCGATAAAACCGAGACCGGTAAACTGATCATGATTTTCGATTCCGCCGACGGTGCAGCAGCTGCTGCACCTGCGCAGGAAGAGAAGAAAGAAGCCGCTCCTGCTGCTGCTCCAGCAGCGGCCGCGGCAGCGAAAGAAGTGAACGTGCCTGACATCGGCGGTGACGAAGTTGAAGTCACTGAAATCCTGGTGAAAGTGGGCGATACCGTTGCGGCTGAGCAGTCACTGATTACCGTAGAAGGCGACAAAGCCTCTATGGAAGTGCCGGCACCGTTCGCGGGTACCGTTAAAGAGATCAAGATCAACACCGGTGACAAAGTGTCTACCGGGTCGCTTATCATGATCTTCGAAGTGGCGGGCGCTGAAGGCGCTGCGGCTCCAGCGAAAGCGGAAGCTGCTCCGGCTCCGGCTGCTGCACCAGCGGCTGCTGGCGGCGTGAAAGACGTTAACGTACCGGACATCGGCGGTGACGAAGTTGAAGTGACCGAAGTGATGGTAAAAGTGGGCGACAAAGTTGCCGCTGAACAGTCACTGATCACCGTTGAAGGCGACAAAGCTTCTATGGAAGTGCCTGCGCCGTTCGCCGGTACCGTTAAAGAGATCAAAATCAGCACCGGCGACAAAGTGTCTACCGGCTCTCTGATCATGGTCTTCGAAGTGGAAGGCGCTGCACCTGCCGCCGCTCCGGCTGCCGCGGCTGCTCCGGCACCGTCTGCTGCACCGGCTCAGGCTGCTAAACCGGCTGCTGCCCCTGCTGCTAAAGCAGAAAAATCTGAGTTCGCTGAAAACGACGCTTACGTCCACGCGACTCCGCTGATTCGTCGCCTGGCGCGCGAATTCGGTGTGAACCTGGCGAAAGTGAAGGGCACCGGCCGTAAAGGTCGTATCCTGCGCGAAGACGTTCAGGCTTACGTGAAAGACGCGGTGAAACGCGCCGAAGCTGCACCTGCGGCAGCCGCTGGCGGCGGTATCCCGGGCATGCTGCCATGGCCGAAAGTGGACTTCAGCAAGTTCGGCGAAATCGAAGAAGTGGAACTGGGCCGTATCCAGAAAATCTCCGGTGCGAACCTGAGCCGTAACTGGGTGATGATCCCGCACGTTACCCACTTCGATAAGACCGATATCACCGATCTGGAAGCGTTCCGTAAACAGCAGAACGCCGAAGCTGAGAAGCGTAAGCTGGACGTGAAATTCACCCCAGTGGTCTTCATCATGAAAGCGGTTGCGGCGGCGCTGGAACAGATGCCTCGCTTCAACAGCTCCCTGTCCGAAGACGGTCAGAAGCTGACGCTGAAGAAATACATCAATATCGGTGTTGCGGTTGATACGCCAAATGGTCTGGTTGTTCCGGTCTTCAAAGACGTGAACAAGAAGAGCGTCACTGAGCTGTCCCGTGAACTGACCACCATCTCCAAAAAAGCGCGTGATGGTAAGCTGACTGCCGGCGAAATGCAGGGCGGCTGCTTCACTATCTCCAGCATCGGCGGCCTGGGTACCACCCACTTCGCGCCGATTGTGAACGCGCCGGAAGTGGCTATCCTCGGTGTGTCCAAGTCCGCGATGGAGCCGGTGTGGAATGGCAAAGAGTTCGTGCCGCGTCTGATGATGCCAATCTCTCTGTCCTTCGACCACCGCGTGATCGACGGGGCTGATGGTGCGCGTTTCATCACCATCATCAACAACATGCTGAGCGACATTCGCCGCCTGGTGATGTAATCGAAAAGCCGGCCAGTCGGCCGGCTTTTTTCTGATAATCTCATGGGGTTTTTGAGGTTATTGGTGAAAGCGATAATTCGTGAGCCGTTTGTTGTTTCAAAATTGTTAACAATTTTGTAAAATACGGGCGGATAGAACGACCCGGTGGACGACGGGTATACATTAAGAGGTCATGATGAGCACAGAAATCAAAACTCAGGTCGTAGTACTTGGGGCAGGCCCGGCAGGTTACTCCGCAGCATTTCGCGCCGCGGATTTAGGTCTGGAAACCGTCATCGTAGAACGTTACAGCACCCTCGGCGGTGTTTGTCTGAACGTCGGCTGTATCCCTTCTAAAGCGCTGCTGCACGTAGCGAAAGTTATCGAAGAAGCCAAAGCGCTGGCTGAACACGGTATCGTCTTCGGCGAGCCGAAAACCGACATCGACAAAATTCGTACCTGGAAAGAGAAAGTTATCACTCAGCTGACCGGCGGTCTGGCGGGTATGGCCAAAGGCCGTAAGGTGAAAGTGGTAAACGGTCTGGGTAAATTCACCGGTGCGAACACCCTGGAAGTGGAAGGCGAAAACGGCAAAACCGTGATTAACTTCGACAACGCGATCATCGCGGCAGGCTCTCGCCCAATCGAACTGCCATTCATTCCACATGAAGATCCACGCGTGTGGGATTCCACCGATGCGCTGGAGCTGAAAACCGTTCCTAAGCGCCTGCTGGTTATGGGCGGCGGTATCATCGGTCTGGAAATGGGTACCGTGTACCATGCGCTGGGTTCAGAGATCGACGTGGTTGAAATGTTCGACCAGGTTATCCCGGCTGCCGACAAAGACATCGTTAAAGTCTTCACCAAACGCATCAGCAAGAAATTCAACCTGATGCTGGAAACCAAAGTGACTGCCGTTGAAGCGAAAGAAGACGGTATTTACGTTTCCATGGAAGGCAAAAAAGCCCCATCCGAACCACAGCGTTATGACGCCGTGCTGGTGGCTATCGGCCGTGTGCCGAACGGTAAAAACCTCGACGCGGGCAAAGCTGGCGTGGAAGTGGACGACCGTGGCTTCATCCGCGTTGACAAACAGCTGCGCACCAACGTGCCGCACATCTTTGCTATCGGCGATATCGTCGGTCAGCCAATGCTGGCGCACAAAGGTGTTCACGAAGGTCACGTTGCCGCTGAAGTTATCGCCGGCATGAAGCACTACTTCGATCCGAAAGTGATCCCATCTATCGCCTACACCGAGCCAGAAGTGGCATGGGTCGGTCTGACTGAGAAAGAAGCGAAAGAGAAAGGCATCAGCTATGAAACCGCCACCTTCCCGTGGGCTGCTTCTGGCCGTGCTATCGCTTCCGACTGCGCAGACGGTATGACCAAACTGATCTTCGACAAAGAGACTCACCGTGTAATCGGTGGTGCGATTGTCGGTACCAACGGCGGCGAGCTGCTGGGTGAAATCGGTCTGGCTATCGAAATGGGCTGTGACGCGGAAGACATCGCGCTGACCATCCACGCTCACCCGACTCTGCACGAGTCCGTGGGCCTGGCGGCAGAAGTGTTTGAAGGTAGCATCACCGACCTGCCAAACGCGAAAGCGAAGAAGAAATAAGTTTCTTCAGATGAAAAAAGCGGCCTGAGGCCGCTTTTTTTATGCGCCGCGTTCAGGGGGGGACAGGCTGCCAGGTTTTATCCTGGTGGTATGCAGCGAGCGCCTGCGCTTTCTGCGCCGAATCGTTGCCGAGATTTGCCTGATAAACTTTGTCATCCTGATTAACGACAAAGCTCATTACCCCCGTCTGACCATAGCTCACGGGCCAGGCAACCATCGCAAAGCCATTTTTATCCGGCAGGATACGGAACCGATAGCCGTGATAGCCCATACCTGGCTCCGGCGGGCTGAAGGCGGGACCCAGCGGGCTTGGCGCTTCGCCCGGCGAGATGGGCCAGTACAGGCCGTCTTTTAGCCCTGGCGTGCTGACAATCTTCTGCGCATAGCGGTGGTTCATGGCGTAGTAGCTCTGCTGTGCGTCGACGTAGGCGTGCAGCGCTTCGATAGCCGCGAGTTCGTTGCGGCCGATTTCGCGGGTCAGGATCTCATCCGCCGCTCTCTGCATATCAAATTGCCAGCCCTCTTTTTTCTTCACTACCGGTATGGGGAGTTGCCAGCCGTTATCGCCAACTGACAGATGGGCTATATCGCCGCTGATTTCGGTACGATGGTATATCTTCCAGTCACGCAGGAATCGAGCCACCGCCTCCGGATCAACTCCTTCAGGTGGCAGATAGTCGCGCCAGTTATCCCCCAGCAGGTCGGCCATCGCGCGCTCATTCTGCTCGCTTATGGCCTTCGTCAGGGCATTGGCTGCCTGCTCAGGCGTGGAGAAGGATTGCTGGGCGCAGGCGAAGGTGGATACCATCAACAACAGCATTCCACCGATCGGTTTCATGTTCATAGCGGCTCCCTTAACGACGGTGGAATTCACGGTGTTCGGTATGGTGTTCGGACAGCTGCTGGCGGAAGCTGGCACGTTGCTCACTGTTCAGCGACGCGTGCTGGCGGCTTTGCAGCCCGCGCTGGTGCTGGGCCTGCCAGCTGGCCGAACGGCTGTCGTTGCCGCTCAGGGCGTTTGCCCGCAGCGGCTGATGCTGAACCTGCGTCGGGCGTCTGGTTTGCGCAAGAGTATTATTCATCTGTTGTGCGTGTGGCCGCGCGCTGTCGTAGCCGCGATAGTTGCTGCGCTGAGAGAGCTGCTTCAGCTGCTGCGCGGACGCTGAATGTTGCGGGAAATGCGCGTCGCCATGCTGTAGCTGTGTGAGGGTTTTGCCCGTCGACTGCTGTACCTGCGCCATCGCAGCCTGCCGCTGGCTATCGCGGTTGACCGGCTGCTGCCGGGTAGCGCTCAACCCGCCCGGTACTGAAGTCTGATGATAGCGGCTGGCAAGCTGGCTATTGGCGTAGGGCACGCCGTTGCGGTAGGCCGGATTATGCTGCCAGACCTGATGATTATCGGTACGGTGCTCGCCGGTGATCTTATTGAAGTTATTAACATTAATATTAATGTTATCGCCGTTATGCGAATAACCGCCGTGGTGATCGTCATCATGATCGTGATGGTGATCGTCGTCATCGTCCCAGTCGATGTTACTGAACAGCGCATAGGTGGTGGCTACGCCGAGGCTATAGCCAAAGCCTCTGACAAAACTATTGGTAAACTGCTGGCCGGGAGACGGGGGCAGATACACCGGCGGATAGCTGGCGTTTGGCCACGTGCCGTAAACGGTGGAAGGGTTGTAGGTAGGGACATAAACCACCTGTGGATCGGCTGGCTCAATTTTAATCACCGTCGGACTAGCCGACGTTGACGTCGCGGCTGTACTGGCGGAGGCTGGCGCAGATTTTTTCACGGTGGTGACGGTCTGCTGCGGGGTGGATTGCAACGTGCCTGTCTGCTGCGCCAGCAGGCGCAGACGCTGCACGGAATCCATCACATCCTTTGGCTGGGCCAGAAAGGCGTCGCCGAGGCTCTGTACCCACGACGGGTTTTCTCCCATCAACGACATTAACTGCGGAAAGGCGACCAGCGATTTCACGCTGGCATCCCATGGCTGCCCGCTGACCGCCTGAATGGCGGCATCGCCCTGCATTTTTGGGTTGTTCTTTGACCACTGGGCGGCCTGAATCACGCTCGCCGGATAGGTTGAGGCCATCAGAATTTGCGACAGCAGCGCGTCGGGGTAGAGCGCAATGGGCGCGGTCCACTGATCGATCTGCGCGGCGGTATAGGCCGGAGTCGCCACCGGGGCAGGTTGTGCTGTTGGTACGGGGAGCTGCGGGGCTACCGGCGCGGGAGCGGGTTCCGTTGCGAGGCTTTTAACGAACATGACGCCCGAGGCGGCAAACAGCCCCGCACTGCAAAGCAGAACAAGAAGATGTGGTTTAAAAGGCAACTTCATAGATTGACTCCAACGAGACGAGTGCAGTGCCGTGAGGCGTTGCTGTTGCCGCGAGTATCATTCACCCGTGTTTTACAGTTTTGACTTTTATTGGGAAACCTTCCGAAGCGTCCGGATAAAGAGTGTGAGTATTTATTACACAATTATATCGGATGGCTGAACAGGCGACGGAAATTCAGAAGGCCGCTCTTGCGAGCGGCCAGCAGCTAGTTGCCGAGGTTGACGACAAACAGCACCGTGATGTCGGATATATTCCAGCCACCGTGCAGTGCGGTTAGCAGTAAACCGGTCACAACGATCAGCGCAGTGATTCGCATCTCCATTGCGTGCGTTCCTGTACAGGCTACGCGGGTTCATTCTTCACCGGGAAAGGTAGAACCAGGCAAGTTGGCGTTGCCGCGTAGGTTACGGAACTGCTCCCGGGCCCGGTGACTGGTTGCTACACCAGCGAAGCAGGCCGAGAAGAAGAGTAATCGACTCAGTGGGAATTCAGAAGGCGATAAATGAAGTTAACCGTTTTTTCATTCGAAACAGGAAGGCGCCACGCAAAATTGACATAATGGCTTGCAAGCCAGTGGGGCGTGATGCAAAATTCATTGCGTTGGGGTTGCCGCAAATCTGCCAGCACGGTGTGCTACCACCGCAAGGCAACAAATAAACCGCTATCAGGCGGTTTTTTTGTGCCCAAAATTCGTCTCGTCTCCCCGTTACACCATGCTTAACGATTCAGCAAATTTTTTAATGTTGCTTTTTTGTAAACAGATTAACACTGTGCAGAAATCCTGCTATGCTGCCCGACGCGGTATCGGGCATTTACCCTACAAACTGCTGTCTCACAGGAGCGTGAAGAGAACGCCCGCCGCATATGACAATGAGAGCGAGGAGAACCGTCGTGCTAGAAGAATACCGTAAGCACGTAGCAGAACGTGCCGCCGAGGGAATTGTACCCAAACCGTTAGATGCAACCCAAATGGCCGCGCTCGTCGAGCTGCTTAAGAACCCGCCTGAGGGCGAAGAAGAATTCCTGTTAGATCTGCTGATCAACCGTGTACCGCCTGGCGTAGATGAAGCTGCCTACGTAAAAGCCGGATTCCTTGCCGCCGTTGCCAAAGGCGAAGCCACCTCCCCACTGGTTACTCCTGAAAAAGCGATTGAACTGCTCGGCACCATGCAGGGCGGCTATAACATTCATCCGCTGATTGACGCGCTGGATAACGACAAGCTGGCGCCGATTGCTGCCAAAGCGCTCTCTTCAACGCTGCTGATGTTCGATAACTTCTACGATGTGGAAGAAAAAGCCAAAGCAGGCAACGTTTACGCGAAGCAGGTGATGCAGTCCTGGGCCGATGCCGAATGGTTCCTGAACCGCCCTCAGCTTGCTGAAAAAATTACCGTTACCGTCTTTAAAGTGACCGGTGAAACCAACACCGATGACCTTTCTCCGGCGCCGGATGCATGGTCTCGCCCGGATATCCCCCTGCACGCCCTGGCGATGCTGAAAAACGCCCGTGAAGGCATTGAGCCGGATCAGCCTGGCGTGGTTGGTCCGATCAAACAGATCGAAGCACTTCAGAAGAAAGGTTTCCCGCTGGCTTACGTCGGTGACGTGGTCGGTACCGGTTCTTCCCGTAAATCCGCCACCAACTCCGTGCTGTGGTTCATGGGCGACGACATTCCGCACGTGCCGAACAAGCGCGGCGGCGGCCTGTGCCTCGGCGGCAAAATTGCGCCAATCTTCTTCAACACCATGGAAGATGCGGGCGCGCTGCCAATTGAAGTGGACGTGAGCAACCTGAACATGGGCGACGTGATTGACGTTTACCCGTATAAAGGCGAAGTGCGCAACCACGAAACCAACGAGCTGCTGGCCAGCTTCGAGCTGAAAACCGACGTGCTGATCGACGAAGTGCGTGCCGGTGGCCGTATCCCGCTGATCATTGGCCGTGGCCTGACCACCAAAGCGCGTGAAGCGCTGGGTCTGCCGCACAGCGACGTATTCCGTCAGGCGAAAGACGTGGCCGAGAGCAACCGCGGTTACTCTCTGGCGCAGAAAATGGTGGGTCGCGCCTGCGGCGTCGCCGGTATCCGTCCTGGCGCGTACTGCGAACCGAAAATGACCTCCGTGGGGTCTCAGGACACCACTGGCCCAATGACCCGTGATGAACTGAAAGACCTGGCGTGCCTGGGCTTCTCGTCTGACCTGGTGATGCAATCCTTCTGCCACACCGCGGCGTATCCGAAGCCGGTTGACGTAACCACGCACCACACGCTGCCAGACTTCATTATGAACCGTGGCGGTGTCTCCCTGCGTCCGGGCGACGGCGTTATCCACTCCTGGCTGAACCGCATGCTGCTGCCGGATACCGTCGGTACCGGCGGTGACTCCCATACCCGTTTCCCAATCGGGATCTCCTTCCCGGCGGGTTCCGGTCTGGTGGCGTTTGCCGCAGCGACCGGCGTGATGCCGCTGGATATGCCGGAATCGGTGCTGGTGCGCTTCAAAGGCAAAATGCAGCCGGGCATTACCCTGCGCGATCTGGTGCACGCGATCCCGCTGTATGCCATCAAACAGGGTCTGCTGACCGTTGAGAAGAAAGGCAAGAAAAACATCTTCTCTGGCCGCATTCTGGAAATTGAAGGTCTGCCGGATCTGAAAGTGGAACAGGCGTTCGAGCTGACCGATGCCTCCGCCGAGCGTTCTGCGGCGGGCTGTACCATCAAGCTGAACAAAGAGCCGATCATTGAGTATCTGACCTCCAACATCGTGCTGCTGAAGTGGATGATTGCGGAAGGCTACGGCGACCGTCGTACGCTGGAGCGTCGTATTCAGGGCATGGAAAAATGGCTGGCGGATCCGCAGCTGCTGGAAGCCGATGCAGACGCAGAGTACGCGGCGGTGATTGAGATCGATCTGGCGGATATCAAAGAGCCAATCCTGTGTGCGCCGAACGATCCGGACGATGCGCGTCTGCTCTCTGACGTGCAGGGCGATAAGATCGACGAAGTGTTCATCGGCTCCTGTATGACCAACATCGGCCACTTCCGTGCTGCCGGTAAGCTGCTGGATACCCACAAAGGCCAGCTGCCAACCCGTCTGTGGGTGGCGCCGCCAACCCGTATGGATGCGGCGCAGCTGACCGAAGAGGGCTACTACAGCGTGTTTGGTAAGAGCGGGGCGCGTATCGAAATCCCTGGCTGCTCCCTGTGCATGGGCAACCAGGCGCGCGTGGCCGACGGTGCGACGGTGGTGTCCACCTCAACCCGTAACTTCCCGAACCGTTTAGGTACCGGGGCGAACGTTTACCTGGCCTCTGCGGAGCTGGCGGCGGTTGCGGCGCTGATTGGCAAACTGCCAACGCCGGAAGAGTACCAGACCTTTGTGGCTCAGGTAGATAAGACGGCGGTGGATACCTATCGCTATCTGAACTTCGACCAGCTCTCTCAGTACACCGAGAAGGCTGACGGGGTGATCTTCCAGACGGCGGTATAAACAGCAAAACCGTCTCTACGAGACGGTTTTTAGTGTTTGCACCCTCTCCCGTGGGAGAGGGACGGGGTGAGGGCATCAGGCCGCAGGGTCTTGCTCTCACCTTTTTATTTTCATTCCTCCCGCCTCTCCCGCTTTTTTTCTTCCTCGCTGCTGCGATAATTACCCTAATGGCTTTGCAGAGGAAAACGCTATGGATTACGAATTTTTGCGCGACATCACCGGCGTGGTGAAAGTGCGAATGTCGATGGGGCACGAAGCCGTTGGACACTGGTTTAACGAAGAGGTGAAAGAGAACCTTGCGCTGCTGGATGAAGTCGAACAGGCGGCGGAAACGGTGAAAGGCAGTGAACGCTCCTGGCAACGCGCCGGGCACGAATACACGCTGTGGATGGATGGCGAAGAGGTGATGGTGCGCGCCAACCAGCTTGAGTTCTCGGGTGATGAGATGGAAGAGGGGATGAGCTACTACGACGAAGAGAGCCTGTCGCTGTGCGGCGTGGAAGACTTCCTGAGCGTGTTGAACGCCTACCGCGATTTTATGAAACAGAAGTAACTCCCCGAAGCGTCCCTGCTCCGGGTTACGTTTACACGGTCGGAATGTTACGGCCGTAGTAAATTTCGCGCATCTCTTTCCAGAGCAGGTCGGTAATGACCTTACGCTCTTCTTCACTTAAATCTTCCGGCCTGGTGTGGAACATGTAGTGCTTAAGGTCGAATTCCTTAAGTAACATTTTGGTGTGGAAGATATTCTCCTGATAGACGTTCACATCCATCATGTCGTACAGCGATTTCATGTCCTCGGACATGAAATTCTGAATGGAGTTGATCTCATGATCAATGAAGTGCTTCATGCCGTTGATATCACGGGTAAAACCGCGCACGCGATAATCAATAGTGACGATATCGGATTCCAGCTGGTGGATTAAATAATTCAACGCATTCAGCGGTGAAATCACGCCGCAGGTCGACACTTCAATATCCGCGCGGAAGGTACACAGCCCGCCTTCCGGGTGGCTTTCCGGGTAGGTGTGCACGCAGATATGGCTTTTATCCAGGTGGGCGACAACCACTTCCGGCAGCGGGCCGGGGTGCTCGGTTTTGTCGATAAGCTTTGGGTCAACTGGCTCTTCACTCACCAGAATGGTGACGCTCGCACCCTGAGGCTCATAATCCTGGCGCGCGATATTCAGGATGTTCGCGCCGATAATCGAGCAGGTCTCTGTCAGGATCTCGGTCAGACGGTTGGCGTTGTAGAGTTCATCGATATAGGCGATGTAACCATCGCGCTCTTCTGCTGTTTTGGCGTAGCAGATATCGTAAATACAAAAACTCAGGCTTTTGGTCAGATTGTTAAAGCCATGCAGTTTAAGCTTTTTCAATTAGTTCACCTCCTTTGAGGACAGCGCGTCTTGCAGATATTGAGGCAACGCAAAGGCTGCGGTGTGGATCGCCGGGTTGTAGTAGCGGCACTGGAGCCCGGCCTGATGGAAGCGGGCCTGGATAATTTCGGTAGAGAGATGGCGCAGGACGTCGTTATCCGTCGCCCAGGCAAAGGTCATGATCCCGCCGTAGTAAGTGGGGATCGCCGCCTGGTAGAAGCTGACGTCAGTAAAATAGGTGCTCAGCTTACGGTGGCTATCAAGCGCTTCATCCTGTTGCAGGAAGCAAACGCCGTTTTGCGCCACAAAAATTCCGCCAGGCTTCAGGCAGCGCTTGCAGCCTTCGTAAAACGACGAGGTAAACAGCGACGCGCCCGGGCCGATAGGGTCGGTACAGTCAGAGATAATGACATCAAACGTTTGCGTGGTCTGGTTAACAAAATTGACGCCATCGTCGATAACCAGATTAAACCGCGGATCGTCATAGCTGCCGGCATTATGGTTGGGCAGATACTGGCGGCAGAACGACACCACACCGGCGTCGATTTCCACCATGGTGATGGTTTCGACATTCTGATGGCGAGAGACTTCACGCAGCATCGCGCCGTCGCCGCCGCCGATAATCAGGACGTCCTTCGCGTGGCCGTGGGCCAGCAGCGGGACGTGGGTCATCATTTCGTGATAGATAAACTCGTCGCGCTCGGTGGTTTGCACCACACCGTCCAGCGCCATCACGCGGCCAAAGGCGGCGTTTTCGAAGATTATCAAATCCTGATGATCGGTTTTCTCATGATAGAGCACGTTATCCACGGCAAAATACTGACCAAACTGGTCATGCAGCGTTTCTTGCCATACCGTTTTATCGGTCATGGGGAGCACCTCCTTCGTTAACATCCATTACATCCGGCAGATGGGCGCAACACAACACCGCCGTGAGGCGGTTAGCGAGTCAACAAGGGGCGTCGGGAAGGTTACTTCACGTAGGCGAGCAGGCTGAGTGAATCGCGAGCCAGCGCTTTGCATTTTTTAGCAGTGGGAATGCCAATACCGCTTAAATCACGGTAGCTGTCTTCACCGAGCGCCTTCATGTCGAAGCTGTCGTAGTTGCTGAGGTCCCATTGGTTCTGCTGGGCAAAAAAGACCAGTGCGCGACGAATTTGCCCATTGGGTAAATTCTGGTAACCACAATCGTTTTTCAGAAAAACAAAAACTGCCGTCAGATCGGCCATATCTTCCGCTTCGTTTTCACTTAGCGCGTAACTGTTCGCACACATCGCCATCAGGCTGGCGAACAAAATTGTTCTGAAAAACGTCTTCATTGCCTTTACCACTGCATCACGGAAAATTAACGTTAGCATACTTGATGCCAGGCCGACGATCTTTATTATTGCCGCCGTGCTTGACCTTCCGGTAAGGGGAGGGTTTATGCTCAAAAGATCGCCTGCTGGAAATAAGGAAATGCACATGCAACGTCGTGATTTTTTAAAATTTTCTGCCGCGCTGGGGGTTGCCAGCGCGTTACCTCTCTGGAGCCGCGCCGTATTTGCCGCCGACAGACCGGCTTTACCCATTCCTGAATTACTCTCCCCAGATGCCCGCAGCCGCATTCAGCTTGTGGTGCAGGCCGGTAAAACCACGTTCGGTCAGCACGCCGCCACGACGTGGGGCTATAACGGCAATCTGCTCGGCCCGGCGTTGCAGTTACGCAAAGGGAAGGCGGTGACGGTAGACATTCATAACACGCTTGCGGAAGAGACCACGCTGCACTGGCACGGGCTGGAAGTCCCGGGCGAAGTGGATGGAGGGCCTCAGGGCATCATCAGGCCTGGTGGTAAACGCAGCGTAACCTTTACCCCGGAACAACGCGCGGCGACCTGCTGGTTCCACCCGCATCAGCATGGCAAAACGGGCCATCAGGTGGCGATGGGGCTGGCCGGCCTGGTGCTGATTGAAGACGATGAAAGCCGCCTGCTGCGCCTGCCGAAACAGTGGGGAATCGACGATGTCCCGGTGATTGTGCAGGACAAAAAATTCAACGCTGACGGTCAAATTGACTATCAGCTGGACGTCATGAGCGCGGCGGTAGGCTGGTTTGGCGATACGCTGCTGACCAACGGCGCGATCTACCCGCAGCATGCCGCGCCAAAAGGCTGGCTGCGCTTACGTCTGCTTAACGGCTGTAACGCCCGCTCCCTGAACTTCGCCACCAGCGATAAACGCCCGCTTTACGTAATGGCAAGCGACGGCGGCCTGCTGCCGGAGCCGGTGAAGGTGAGCGAGCTGCCGATGCTGATGGGGGAGCGCTTCGAGGTGCTGGTGGATATCAGCGATGGCAAAGCGTTTGACCTCGTGACCCTGCCGGTCAGCCAGATGGGGATGGCCGTTGCGCCGTTTGATAAGCCGCATCCGGTCCTGCGCATTCAGCCGCTACAGATCACCGCCTCCGGTACGCTGCCGGAGACCCTCACCACGCTGCCATCACTCCCGTCGCTGGACGGGCTTACGCAGCGTAAACTTCAGCTTTCCATGGACCCGATGCTCGACATGATGGGCATGCAGGCGCTGATGAAGAAGTACGGCAATCAGGCCATGGCGGGAATGCATCACGGCCAGATGATGGGCCATATGAATATGGACCACGGCAATATGGGCGGCATGGATCACGGCGGCCATGGTTTCGATTTCCACAACGCCAACCGCATCAACGGCAAAGCGTTCGATATGAACACGCCCATGTTCGCCGCCACGAAAGGGCAGTTTGAACGCTGGGTGATTTCAGGCGAAGGCGACATGATGCTGCACCCGTTCCATATCCACGGCACGCAGTTCCGTATTCTCACTGAGAACGGTAAAGCGCCGGAGGCGCATCGTGCGGGCTGGAAAGATACGGTGAGGGTGGAAGGCGGCGTCAGCGAGGTGCTGGTGAAGTTCGACCACGACGCGCCGAAAGAGTTTGCCTATATGGCCCACTGCCATCTGCTGGAACATGAAGATACGGGGATGATGCTCGGTTTTACCGTATAAAAAAAGCCGGGTGGTGGCTTCGCCTTACCCGGCCTACATATGGAAATTGTAGGCCCGGTAAGCGTTAGCGCCACCGGGCTTTTTCGTTACTTAGCGTCGTCAGGCAGTGCATACGCGACAATATAGTCGCCCATCTTCGTGCCAAACGAACCGTGACCACCCGCAGAGATGACAACGTACTGCTTGCCATTCACTTCATAGGTCATCGGCGTTGCCTGTCCACCGGCTGGCAGACGGCCTTGCCACAGTTTTTCACCGTTGGTCATGTTGTACGCGCGCAGGTAGTTATCTGCGGTTGCCGCGATGAACAGCACGTTACCGGCGGTGGAGATTGGGCCACCCAGCATTGGCATACCCATATTGAACGGCACTGGAACAGGCATCGGGAACGGCATGCTGTCCTGTGGCGTACCAATACGTTTCTTCCAGACGATCTTGTTGGTCTTCAGATCCAGACCAGAGATGTAACCCCAGGCAGGCTGTTTACACGGCAGACCAAACGGAGACAGGAACGGATTCAGGGTCACACCATAAGGAACGCCATACTGCGGCTGGATACCGGCTTCGGTACCGCTGCCTTTCGCATCTTTCGGCTGCTCCATTGGGTTACCCGGACCGCGAGGGATCAGACGGGAAACGAACGGCAGCGCCATTGGGTTAGCGATGGCGACCTGACGGTTAGGGTCAACGGAAATCCCACCCCATTCGAACATCCCCAGGTTACCCGGGAAGACCAGCGTACCCTGCTCTGACGGCGGGGTGAAAATCCCTTCGTAGCGCAGCTGGTGGAACATCACGCGGCACACCAGCTGGTCAAACATGGTGGCACCCCACATGTCTGCACCGCTGAGGTCTTTCTTCGGACGGAAGCTCAGGTCAGAGAACGGCTGCGTTTTGGTGACGTAGTCGCCTTTGGCCGCGCCCTGCGGAACCGGTTTTTCCGGTGCAGGAACAACCAGCTTACCGTTGCTGCGATCCAGCACGAAGATGTTGCCGGTTTTCGCCGGGGCGTAAATCACCGGAACGGTTTTACCATTAACGGTAATGTCCGCCAGCGTCGGCTGGGACGGCATATCCATATCCCACAGATCGTGATGAACGGTCTGGTAGCTCCATGCCAGTTTACCGGTCGTTGCGTTCAGCGCCACGATGGAGCTGGCGTAACGTTCCTGCTCCGGCGTACGGTTACCGCCCCAGATATCCGGCGTGGTCACGCCCATCGGCATGTAAACCAGGTCCAGCTTCGCGTCATACGCTGCCGGTGCCCAGGAGTTCGGTGAGTTAAAGGTAAAGGTGTGTTCATCCGATGGGATCGCGTTAGGATCTTTCGCGCCCGGGTCGAAGGCCCACAGCAGTTTACCGGTGTTTACGTCGAAACCACGGATAACGCCGGAGGTTTCACGGGTAGAGAAGTTATCCGTTACCGAACCGGCAATCACGATGGTTTTATCGGTGATGATTGGCGGGGAGGTCGGCTCATACAGGCCCGGCGTGGTGTCCGGCATGTTGGTCTGAAGATTCAGAATGCCTTTATTGGCGAAGGTTTCGCACAGCTTGCCGGTCTCAGCATTAATGGCAAACAGGCGGCCATCGTTCACCGGCAGCATAATGCGGCGAGGACAGTCGGCAATGACTTCCGGGCTGGCATTATCGGCGCGCGCTTCGTGGTAAGAGACGCCGCGGCAGGTAATGTGCTGGAACGACGGGTTGGAGTTCAGCTGTGGATCAAAGTGCCATTTCTCTTTACCGGTGGCCGCGTCGAGCGCGAACAGACGCTGGTGCGCCGTACACAGGTAGAGCATGTTGCCCACTTTAATCGGGGTCACTTCGTTGGTCAGCTCACCCGGATCGTTTGGCATCTTCAGGTCGCCGGTACGGAATACCCAGGCTTCCTTCAGGTTTTTCACGTTGTCCGCGTTGATCTGCTTCAGCGGGGAGTAGCGTTGACCTTCCTGGTTACGACCATAAGCAGGCCAGTCACCGTCCGCCACCTGCGAAATAGCCGCAGCCGGCGTGGATTCCGCGTTCAGCGTACCGTTGATCTCCTGCGGGTCGTTAAAACCGGCCCAGGTCAGGATGCCGCCACTAATCAGCAGGGCAACGACCAGACCGGCCACGGCACCGCTGGACGGGACGATCAGACGACGCCAGACAAACGGCAGGATCAGCCAGATACCGAAGAAGACCAGAATGTCGCTGCGCGGCGTCAATGCCCAGAAGTCGAACCCGACTTCCCAGACGCCCCAGATCATGGTTGCGAGCAGTAACGCTGCGTACAGCCACAGAGCAGATTGTTTTCTGCGTAAAAGCAGGACGGTTACGCCAACCATAACCAGACCCGCAATCGGGTAGTACCAGGAGCCGCCAATCGCGACCAGCCATACGCCACCGATTAACAAATACAGCGCGCAGAATGCGGCAAACGCGGCTGTTAATGTCACCAGTAGACGCGGCTGTTTAGTTTTTGTTTCAGCCATAGAAAAGTACTCGTCAGTTTTGTTAATTATTTGCTAGCAATTAATTATAGGTATTAACAACTGTGATCGGAATCACAAATATTGCTTTTTATAACTCATACGCCAGGCTTATCCATTTACTGGTATAATGGCTGGCTTGCGTATCGATGCCGGAGCGAGAGTCATCCGCATTGAGAGATTTTCACTAAAATCATTTGGTTAGTAATATGAAACATACTGTTGAAGTGATGATCCCGGAAGCCGAGATCAAAGCGCGTATCGCCGAACTGGGTCGTCAAATCACCGAACATTACAAGGACAGCGGCAGCGAAATGGTGCTGGTCGGTCTGTTGCGTGGCTCTTTCATGTTCATGGCAGACCTGTGCCGTGAAGTGCAGGTGCCGCACGAGGTCGATTTTATGACCGCCTCCAGCTACGGCAGCGGCATGTCCACAACCCGTGATGTGAAAATCCTGAAAGATCTGGATGAAGATATTCGTGGCAAAGATGTGTTGATTGTTGAGGACATCATCGACTCCGGCAACACGCTCTCTAAAGTGCGTGAGATCCTGAGCCTGCGTGAACCAAAATCACTGGCGATTTGTACTCTGCTGGATAAGCCTGAGCGCCGTGAAGTGCAGGTGCCGGTGGAGTTCGTTGGTTTCTCCATCCCGGACGAATTCGTGGTGGGTTACGGCATTGATTACGCGCAGCGTTATCGCCATCTGCCGTATGTTGGGAAAGTAGTGATTCTGGACGAATAATTGCGGGCTGATGCCCTCACCCCAGCCCTCTCCCACAGGGAGAGGGTGAAAACCCCCGGCTTTGTTTATTTATGGTTCACATGCTTAAGCTTGAGGTTGGCAATTCCCGAGCGGTAACGCTGTTCCAGCGTTTCGCGGTTGGTGGCGGTCACTTCCAGATTGCGCAGCAGGCCGTCGTGAATACCGTACGCCCAGCCGTGGATGGAGACCTTCTGTCCGCGTTTCCAGGCAGACTGCATAATCGTCGAGTGGCCCAGGTTATAGACCTGCTCCATCACGTTCAGCTCACACAGCGTGTCGAGACGGCGCTCCTGCGGCATTTCGCCCAGCAGTGAGCTATGTTTGAACCAGATATCACGGATGTGCAGCAGCCAGTTATCGATTAACCCCAGCTCTGTATTTTCGACCGCCGCCTGTACGCCGCCGCAGCCGTAATGGCCACAAATAATGATGTGCTCAACCTCCAGAACGTCAACGGCATACTGAACAACCGAAAGGCAGTTGAGATCGGTATGAATAACGAGGTTAGCCACATTGCGGTGAACAAACAGTTCGCCCGGTTCAAGACCGGTCAGACGTTCGGCGGGGACGCGGCTGTCGGAACATCCAATCCAGAGAAAGCGCGGGTTCTGCGCTTGCGCGAGTTTTCCAAAAAATCCGGGGTCTTCCTCCACCAGCATTTTTGACCATAGTGCATTGTTGCTGATGAGTGTATCTATGTCGTTCATGGAGGTTATCGACCTGTAACCAAGTGATTGCGTTGCGCTACTATAGGGTAACCCGACTTTTAATGAAACCACACAACGTGTGTCAGAACTTAAGGTAAGTTGAATTCATGGCGATTGCACTGGAGCTTGAAAAGCTCAAAAAAACCTACCCGGGGGGCGTCCAGGCGCTGCGCGGGATAGATCTTAAAGTCGAAGCGGGAGATTTCTACGCGCTTCTGGGGCCGAACGGGGCGGGAAAATCGACCACCATCGGGATCATCAGCTCGCTGGTCAATAAAACGTCTGGCCGCGTCAGCGTGTTTGGCTACGATCTGCAAAAAGACGTAGTCAACGCCAAGCGCCAGCTGGGACTGGTGCCGCAGGAGTTCAACTTCAACCCGTTTGAGACGGTGCAGCAGATTGTTGTTAACCAGGCGGGTTACTACGGCGTTGAGCGCAAAGAGGCGCTTGAGCGCAGCGAAAAGTACCTGAAACAGCTTGACCTGTGGGAGAAGCGTAACGAGCGCGCGCGGATGTTGTCCGGGGGGATGAAGCGCCGCCTGATGATTGCTCGCGCGCTGATGCACGAGCCAAAGCTGCTCATCCTCGATGAACCGACCGCTGGGGTGGATATTGAACTGCGTCGTTCCATGTGGGGCTTCCTGAAGGATCTGAACGACAAAGGCACCACCATCATCCTGACCACGCACTACCTGGAAGAGGCGGAGATGCTGTGCCGCAACATCGGCATCATTCAGCACGGCGAGCTGGTGGAAAACACCTCGATGAAGAATCTGCTCTCCAAGCTGAAATCAGAGACCTTTATCCTCGATCTGGCGGCGAAAAGCGCCCTGCCGAAGCTGGAGGGGTATAACTATCGCCTGGTGGATACCTCGACGCTGGAGGTAGAAGTGCTGCGCGAGCAGGGCATCAACAGCGTGTTCTCCCAGCTGAGCGCGCAGGGCGTTCAGGTATTAAGCATGCGTAACAAAGCGAACCGACTGGAAGAGCTGTTTGTCTCTCTGGTGCACGATAAACAAGGAGACAAAGCATGACGCATCTTTACTGGGTCGCGCTGAAAAGCATCTGGGCGAAAGAGATTAACCGCTTTATGCGCATCTGGGTGCAAACCCTGGTGCCGCCGGTGATCACCATGACGCTCTACTTCATCATTTTCGGCAACCTGATTGGCTCCCGCATTGGTGAGATGCACGGCTTTACCTATATGCAGTTTATCGTGCCGGGCCTGATCATGATGGCGGTGATCACCAACGCTTACGCGAACGTGGCGTCCTCATTCTTCAGCGCCAAGTTCCAGCGCAACATTGAAGAGCTGCTGGTGGCGCCAGTGCCGACGCACGTCATTATCGCCGGTTACGTGGGCGGCGGCGTGGCGCGCGGGCTGTGCGTGGGTATTCTGGTGACGGCAATTTCGCTGTTCTTCGTGCCGTTCCAGGTGCACTCGTGGCTGTTCGTGGCGCTCACGCTATTGCTGACGGCGATCCTGTTCTCACTGGCCGGTTTGCTGAACGCCGTGTTCGCCAAAACCTTCGATGACATCAGCCTGATCCCGACCTTCGTGCTGACGCCGCTGACCTATCTGGGCGGGGTGTTTTACTCCCTGACGCTGCTGCCGCCGTTCTGGCAGGCGCTGTCGCACCTGAACCCGATTGTCTATATGATCAGCGGCTTCCGCTTTGGTTTCCTCGGCATTACCGATGTCCCGCTGTTCACCACCGTTGTGGTGCTGGTGGTGTTTATCGTAGCGTTCTATCTGCTGTGCTGGTATCTGATCCAGCGCGGGCGTGGGCTGCGTAGCTAACCTTCTGCCCGGCAGACGTTCTGTTTGCCGGGCACTTTCTTTGACAGTTATCACCGTAAACTAACCTTCATCTGGATAAACTACTCGCCTGCTAAGGAGAGACGTTATGCTGGGATGGGTTATCACCTGCCACGATGAAGAGGCACAGGAAATGCTCCTGAAGCTGGAGGCCCGATTTGGCCCTCTGGCGCAATGTCGTGCGGTAAATTACTGGCGAGGGCTAAGCACCAATATGCTCAGCCGGATGATGTGCGACGCGCTGCATGAAACCGACTCCGGTGATGGCGTGATTTTTCTCACCGACAGATCGGGCGCGGCGCCTTACCGTTCAGCGGCGTTAATGAGCCATAAGCACGATAACTGTGAAGTAATCTCCGGTATCAGCCTGCCTTTACTCGAAGCGATGTATCCGCTGCGCGCAACGTTGAGCAGCGCTGAATTTCGCCACGCCATTGTGTCGCAGGGCTCGCCGGGCGTGAGCAGTCTGTGGCACCAGCAGCAGAAGAATCCGCCTTTCGTTCTGCTTCACGATCTGTATAAGCATTAAACATTGGTATTGATGTCGCTTTTGCTACAATGGCGACTGATTTTCCGTATCGATTTATATCCCATGCTCATGCGCGTTATCTTTATCCTTCTGCTACTGGTTTCCGGTTGTGCGTCTGCCAGCCTGACCAGTGAGCAAGGCCTTCCTGCTCAATATATGCAAACCACTGAAGATGCGGCCATCTGGGCGCAGGTGGGAAATACCGTCGTGAACGTGGGCAATGTCCGCGCCGGGCAGATCCTCGCCGTCTTTCCGGCCGCGGCGGATTACTATGAATTTCGTTTCGGATTCGGTACGGGGTTTATTGATAAAGAGCACCTGGAAAAAGTGCAGGGTAAGCAACGCGTCGAGGATAGCCTGGGCGATCTGAACAAGCCGCTCAGCAATCAAAACCTCATCACCTGGAAAGACACGCCGGTGTATAACGCCCCCAGCAGCGGAAGCGCGCCCTTTGGCACCTTAAGCGCCAATCTTCGCTATCCGATTCTGAATAAGCTGAAAGACCGCCTGAACCAGACCTGGTTTCAGATCCGCATCGGCAATCGTCTGGCGTGGATCAGTAGCCTGGATGCACAGGAAGATAACGGACTGCCGGTTCTGACCTACCACCATATCCTGCGTGATGAAGAGAACACCCGTTTTCGACATACCTCCACGACGACCAGCGTACGTGCGTTTAATAATCAGATGGCCTGGTTACGCGATCAAGGCTATACCACGCTGACGATGTACCAGCTTGAAGGGTACGTGCGTAACAAGATGAACTTGCCCGCGAAAGCGGTGGTAATCACCTTTGATGATGGCCTGAAATCGGTGAGCCGCTACGCGTATCCGGTGCTGAAACAGTATGGCTTCAACGCGACGGCGTTTATTATTTCATCCCGCATCAAAGGCCACCCTCAGAAGTGGGATCCCCGATCGCTACAGTTTATGAGCGTTCAGGAAATTAAGGCCATTCAGGATGTGTTCGACATTCAGTCTCACACGCACTTCCTGCATCGCGTGGATGGATATAAACACCCCATTTTATTGAGCCGCAGCTATCACGTGATCCTGTTCGATTTTGAACGCTCACGGCGTGCACTGGCGCAGTTCAACCCGCGCGTGCTGTATGTTTCGTACCCGTTTGGCGGGTACGACAATAAAGCGATTAAGGCGGCGAACGATGCGGGGTTTCATCTGGCGGTGACCACGGTGAAAGGGAAGGTGAAGCCGGGGGATAATCCGTTCTTACTGAAACGTCTGTATATCTTAAGGACGGATTCGCTGGAGACCATGTCGCGGCTGATCAGTAATCAGCCGCAGGGGTAGGTTATTCGTACGTGGTCTGAATGGTCACGGTGGTGCCGAAAACACCGACGGTTACCGGATCGCTACCGGTTTTGATCAGCCTGGCCCAAAGTGATCTGTCAATAATACTAACAGGATCCCCAACAATCTCTCCTATAGCAATGACACGTTGGTAACTGTCTGCCGGCACGGGGTAATGATCATTTTCAGAATCCATAATCATGACGCCGACGCCTCCTGCCGCAGTAACACCACCTGCATTCTCGACGGTATTGGTAAAATATTTTTTATCTGCGGTGGTATGTGTGGAGGATAACGTATAGTAAACAGCGGTTGTATTTACACATGTACCCGTAACATGGAACTCGACTTTGCTGGTATTCCCGTTTTCGACTTCTGCGGGATACCAGTCACCAAGGTTTACCGTTGTGGGCGCACGTAATGCACACGTTGGACGGTTTAAGGGAAAATTAAATGACATCTGAGACATATTCACATAGGGACGTGGATGGTCATATGTGCTCTCCTCATGCGGATCTCCGATGATAATTTGTCCGATTGGACCGCTGCTTGCAGTCAGGAAGTTCTCATCAAGGGGCACACCGGTGAAGCCATTTGTCTGCCAAAATTCCATACGAACATGCCAGTTTTTCTCACTAAAAGCCAATGGCTTACCGTCAGCAGTTTTGTAAAAAAAGCCCTGATTTTCAGGGAACCACGCTGTTACGGCATTACCATCCGGGAAGAAAGCAAGTGTGTAATAGATCCCTGGAATGTTTGTGCGAAACATCGCTTTGCCATCGATCGCCCCTGCCAGCATCGTGCTATCGGTTAACTGATAAACATCTGAACCATCATTACCGCCTGCACAATGCGATTTTAATGTCGGGGTAGTTTCCATCGTGATCGTGGTACTGATCTGCGTTGGGGTGGTTACCGTGCCAACAGGCAGAGGAGTAATCACCGGCTGAGTACCCGGAGACATAATTAATACACTGTCATTGCCCGCGTAAAATTTACACTCCGCATGCGTTGCGCCAGAAATTCCGAGCATCACGAATACTAATATATTCAGTAGTTTCTTCATCATAAATCCTTTTATTCGTAGCTCACATTCACCAGAACGCTACTCACCACCGTGCCGCTGGTGACAGCGCCAATGTTCTGGTAACGTGCGTGAAATCCATAATCCTTTATATAGTTCTCACTACTTCCACTGACATCGTAAATAATGTTTGATGTCCCGTTGCTGTTCAGGACATTAGTTTTGAACGCATCTGAAAAAATAACGATACCCACATTTTCAGCCGCACCGGCTGTGGCATCGTTTTTAAAGACCTGGTTGTGATTACTCCAGAAACCATTTTGCGGAGCAAAACTAAATTTCAGTTTGTTAATCGTTGCGCCTTCTGTACTGCTCGCGTAGCAGTCATCTACGTGGATGGTAAAAGGCGTTCCAGCTTCATCATCGGTTGGCGTTAGACGATCGCTCTTGTCGCTGTTATAAAACCAGTCTCGAGCCACGGTCGGCAAATAGATCTCGCCGCCGTTTTCGACGCTTAGCCGACAGGTATTATTAACAATATTTGCTGTCAGGTTTACATCCACACCTGAACCTGCCTGGCATATGTCAGGCAGAGTGCTACCAGCCAGACCGATAAGCAACGCAAGACCCGGCTGGTGTAAATTAAACGGTGATTGTTGCATGATGGTTCCTGGAATTATTGATAGGCGACAGTAAACGTCACTGGCGCACTAACCGCACCTGTACCCACCTTGCTAATGTCTCTACCTTTGGCGATAACGATGCGTGAGTTCATGGGGAACTCGCCTGTGCCGTTAGTAATCCTGACTTCCTGAGGCGACGGGGGTGTATAGCAACTCATCAGCACACCTGTATCGACAGTACCGGACCAGATTTCGAAGCCTGTTGCTAAACCAGCTGCATAGGAATCACCAGTTTCGTCACCTCCAGAACATCCTCCGCCAGCGCCGGATGCAGCAGATACCGTTGCCTTTTCTACCCCAGAGCAGTTGGTGAGGGTAATTTTGAGGGGCTCGACGCGGGTTTTGTTTACCAGGTCAGATTTGTATACGTCGCCAAACGCAATTTCACTAGATTCTGCACCTGCTCCGTTAACCACTTTTGCGGTACAGGTACCCGGTATGACCTTTGTTTGAAAGTCCATCTGGACACTACTGGTACCCGTAATGGCTGCACCTGCCATTCCAGAGAACAGAGTGGCAGAAACGGACAGGGCGATAAAAGTTGTTTTAAATTTCATGATGTTGCTCCGTTTTCCTGCACCAATTACTCGTAGGTAAACTCAAAAGTCGCCGTGGTTTGAAAATCACCAATGGTCATGTTATTTGCTTTGGTTTCACGTAATGTTGCGACTAAGGCCACTTCTTTATTCTGGATTTCTGTTGTAGTCCAGATTAAGCGCTCCGTATCCACGGTTGAGTTAATAATAAACGGGGAATTTGGTGTATCGGCTCTGGCAATTTCAACAGCGGAGTAATCTGCGCCTCCGCTGGCTTTTGCTATACTGTTAGCAAGCCCCGAGGCCAGATCACCTGATTTGGTTCCCTTAACCGTCGTTTTCAATCCAGTCAGGGATGATGGACATTCAACCATCGCGATTTTGAAATTGGCTTTTGCGGTTCCGGCTTTTACCTCGTCAAGGCGCACCTGACCGCCACCGATTTTCAGCGTTTGCTGAGTATCGGAACCCTCACCACCAACCAGTTTCATATCACAAGTGGTTTCACGGATATTAGCCGTGAAATTAACATCGAGATTCGTGCCCTCGGCGAGCGCCGAACCTGATAACGCCAGCATCATCATGGCAACGACTGGCAGGCTATAAAGATTTTTTTTCATACAAACTCTCGTTATTTTCCCGAATAATTACATCTGGCACACTTGATTGCTGAGTACCGTTGTAAGTCCTACTTTTTGAGCATGTGATGAGACGTTATAATGCACGTCACACTTACTGTCTTTATCGCTTCCCCAGACAACATGAAGCGTGCCTTCATCTTCAACGCCGCGGACATAGGCTTGCCCCGCCTGCCCCACGGTGCCAATTGATTCTTTTTTTTCATTTAAAACATCAGCGCCTAAAGGAATAAATCCGTTATCGGTGCGCTTAAGTTCTAAAATTAATGAACGACCTTCATCGGTTGCAAAATCAACCAGCACGACGGAACCACTGCGGGGAACCGTAATTTCACTGGTGTTTTTAATTTCAACATCGTTTTCCAGCGTGCTGATATCAAGGTATACGCGGTTTTCACGGTAGGCGGACATATAAGGCAGAATGCCATAGCCGGAACTGCCTATTTCGCTGTTACCAAAGCCAATACCGGCGCCTTTCGCGCCACTCGCTTTGACCAGTGCCAGCGCATCGTTGTCACCAATACTCCCTGGCGCAAATGCGATGCCTCCTGAATGCAATACCATGCCACCGCTATAGGAGGCAGAATATTGCTTACTGTTGTCATCGCCAAAAGAGGCAGATAAACCCAGCGGGCCATATTCACTGTTATAGGACCCGTAGCCGCTTATCTGATTCAGGTCACCATAATTACCGCTGTTTGACGAGGCGCTAACGGAATAACTCACCTTATTATCTTGCGTATTTCCACCCGCGGACGTGTTAAAGCTTGTGCCGCCTTTAAGGTCGGAACGTAATCCCATGTTGATGTTCGAGAATCCACCAGAATTCCCTCTATCTTTTGAGAATACACTTAATGGAATGCTCAGGCTTAAATAAACGCTGTCGTCTTTCTTGCCGTTCTGATCATAGGTTCGCTGTAATGACAGGCTGTAGCTGCCGTAGGTGAAGCTATTGTTATACCCAATATTATAATTGGAAGTTGAGCCCGTAGCGTTCCAGTAATCCTGCCAGGTGCCGCTTACATACAGGGAGCCATAATTGTCCTCTCCGGATGTTAGCGGTTGGTTAAGACTAATTTGCACCTGATTTTTGGTGCGCTGATAGTCTGCATATAACGCTTCGTTTGAGTCATAGCTACGGTTTGAGTATTTCTGGTGCTTAATACTGTCCTGAAGTTGCGCCGCATCGTTAAGCGTCAGGTAGTCTTCCGTCGAGAAACGATAAGCCGCAACGTTAAAGGAAGTATTCGTCGACTCAATCATTTTACTGTACGTTAAACGATAACTTTGACCGCTTAATTTATCCAGCCCCTCAATATCTGCATATGATTGCGTAACGTCGAATGCAAACGCACCAACAGGGGTATTCATTGCCACGCCGAGGATACCGGCATAAAAACCCATATCGGTATATTGTGCGCCAATATAACCCGTGAACGTATTATTCAGGCCATAGTAAAGGGTACCGTAACCCACTTTAGGCGCATCAATCAGTGAATCGTCATTTAATTCACCTAAACCGACGTCCCAGCGAGAGGCTCCCGGACGGAGCATCTGGGTAACGGATGAAAAGGGTACGGTAAAGGAGCGTTTGCTGCCGTCCGCTTCTTCAATCGTTACCAGTAAATCATTTCCGTAACCTGTGGTACTCAGGTCGTTTATTTCAAACGCGCCTGGTGGCACCGAGGTTTCATAAATCTTATTGCCGCTCTGCGTGACGCTGACCTTCGCGTTACTGTTCGCGACACCCCGGATGACAGGAGCGTAGCCGGTGGACCCCATTGGCAGCATGCGATCGTCACTGTACATGCGTGCGCCGCGCAGGCTCATAGAGTTAAATGCCTCGCCACGCGTGTAAGAGTCGCCGATGACAAACTGGGCGCTCAATGGTGTAAAATCGCGCTGCAAATAGACATCCTGACTGGAGTATTTTGTGCCGCTATCTTTGTCCCAGTTAAAATTGCCACGCGAGCGCAGGCGCCATGGCCCCATATTCAGACCATAGCGTAACCCTACATATGCACTTTCTGATGTACTGCCGTTGCTCTCGCTACGCCAGCCGTTCATGTCATAAGAGAGCAGAGCGGCAGGGATCCCGTTATCCCACAACGATGGATCGACATAGCCTGCCGGGCGTTTCAGCACATAAATCTGCGGAAAATTAAAATCCATTGCCTGCTTGCCACTGTCATAGCTAACCGTAGCGCCAGGGAAGGTTTTTTTAATATCGACGCAGGTTTCATCGTCTTCCGGTCCGTCAGGCAATGTGCTGGTGTCGACACCCGATTGTGACAGCAGCAGTTTTGTTATGCACGGTGTCGCACGAGGTGTTCCGTTATCTTTAAACGTGACCTCCACGGTAGACTTCAGTTTACCGTTCAGGTTGATCTTAGTGCGATAGGTCCCCGGTAAAACCGGGTTGCCATGTGAAAAACGATTAATATCAATATTAGCGCTGCCATTTAAAAGAAATTGATCGTTAAACTCGACCTCTTCTTCATTATCAGGCAGATCTTGTGCTGGCGTGATATTTTCTGCGCAAGCATAAAAAGGTAATGCTGCGCTTATCGCAAGACATAAAAGAGAACGTTTAAATAACATGGCACATCCACTTAATCAGTGTAGAGAGGGTGCTCTCTACAGAGTTAATGCTATCAATTATTATGTGTATTAAAGGGTGCTCTATTTAAGTCCAGCTTCGTGATGGTCTGTGCCGCCATAGTCATTAATGGTATCAAACTCGACTTTACCATTTACGGCAGAAGCTAAACCTTTCACCGTCATTGTGGTATCACTAAACGGTGGAACGGCCTTATGATCAACGTCGTATGTTTTTTGACTGGCTTTAATGGTTACCGCCGAAACGGAGACGTTATAGGGTGAGTTATTATGGGCAACAAGCTTAACTGCGTTCCCCTCTTTTTTCTGCGTCCATGTCAAATGCTCAGCGGCTTCACCTGCCGAGCCTTTTAACCCGTCTGGTCGGTAAAAGAATTTAATACGCGTTCTGAATGCCAGCTGAAGCTGGTTAAGATTCTCTTTATTTGCAGCTTTTGATTTTGGCGGAATCTCCAGGACATTGAACCAGAAAAGCGATTCACGATCCTGTGGTAAAGGTGTACCTGTGTAGGTAATACGTACGGATTGGCCTTTTTTCGGGTCAATACGGGATACCGGAGGGGTAATGATAAAAGGAAGCTTCAACTCTTCCGGGTTTACGCCATCACGCCCATCATCAAGCCAGGTTTGAACCAAAAGCGGTTTGGTTCCATGGTTATCGAGATTAACGACGACATCCTTCGATGACTGTGGGTAGATAATACGGGTGCCGGAAATAACAATGTCCGCACTAGCATTCGATGCGGCCAAAAAAGCAGTTGCGAGCAATGCGGCTTTAAAACTTTTAATGAAGATTGAATGAGACATTTTTCCACTTCCTTTTGGAATTACACAAGCAATCCCTCATTTATCATGAAGGATTGCTTAATTTAAAGTTTACGAATCTCTTATTCGTAAATCATGGTGAAGGCAACCTGTGCCTGCACGGTACCAGCAGCTACTGGGTTGTTTGTTGCATCCCAGCCCTGACCTTGGGTGTAGGCTACGCGGTAGTACAGGTTTCCTGCGCCAGAAGTTGCATCAATAGTTGCTTTCTGAGTGTTGTTGGTCTGGTCAATTTTAATCTGATCGGTAGCTGAGTTACCGTCGTTTGACAGCACCAGGTTAACGTTCTTAGCAGAACCCTGTGCATTGCTTGGTGGCACCAGCAGACCGCCTTCTGTAGAAGAAGAACCCGCCCATGAAGAGAACTGGGCAGACGCTCTTTTCGCAGTTGCGGTATCACAACCGGTCAGAGAAAGGGTGAATTTCTTTTCACCCAGGGTGCTGGTGGTACCCAGTGCGGTTGCAAAATCACGTACAAATACGGTGTCCAGGGTTACGTCAAAATCGTTACCGTTTTGATCGATTTTCTGGTCAAGGGAGACCTGGCAAGTATTGTTAGAAACCATGCCGTGGAAAGTGATGGTGCCCGTGTCATCTGCTGCTACTGCTGAACCCGCAGCCAGAACGCTTGCCATTGCAATTGCCAAACCATATTTTTTAGAAATCATTTCAATATCCATATTCGTTGAGTAAATAATAAATGCCCGTAAAGCTTTTATTTGAAATTAAATTTCGTGGCGAATTATATTGTTAATTTCAATGAAATATAGATGTTGTGCGTGATTTAAACTAAATGAATGC